>JBARCY010000358.1:0-12991 GCA_049794595.1 Candidatus Acidiferrum sp. | reverse complement strand
GTTGAAAAGGCGCATGGCATCGAGAAACGAAGTGCCGATGATGGGATCGCCGCCGATGCCGATGCACGTCGATTGACCGATGCCGAGACGCGTGAGCTGATCGACGGCTTCGTACGTGAGCGTGCCGCTGCGGCTGACGACGCCGACATGGCCCTGCTTGTGAATGCGGCCGGGCATAATGCCGATTTTGCATTTGCCGGGAGAAATGACGCCGGGACAGTTGGGGCCGATGAGGCGCGTCTTCGCGAAGTCGACGGTAGCGGCCGCGCGAACCATATCGATTACGGGAATGCCTTCCGTGATGCAGATGATGAGCGGAAGTTCCGCATCGGCGGCTTCGAGAATGGCGTCGGCCGCGTAAGGCGGCGGGACAAAAATCACCGAGGCGTTGGCGCCGGTTCCCTTCACGGCTTCTTGAACTGTGTCGAACACAGGGCGCTCGAGATGCTTGGTGCCGCCTTTGCCCGGAGTGACGCCGCCGACAACGTTGGTGCCGTACTCGATCATTTGTTGGGCATGGAAAGTGCCTTCACGGCCGGTGAAGCCTTGCACGATTAAGCGAGTTTGTTCGTTGACGAGGACACTCATCGCGCACCTCCCGCGAGGGCCACAACCTTTTGCGCGCCGTCCTTCATGCCGTTGGCAATGGTGAAGTTGAGGCCGCTATCGCGGAGAATTTGCTGGCCGAGCTCGACGTTGGTGCCTTCCATGCGGACGACGACCGGGACTTTCACCTGCAAATCCTTGGCGGCGGCGACGACGCCGGTAGCGAGAACATCGCAGCGTAGAATGCCGCCGAAAATATTTATAAACACAGCTTTCACTCCGGGATCGCCAATCAAGATGCGGAAAGCGTTCTTGACCTGATCGGAGGAAGCGCCGCCCCCGACGTCGAGGAAGTTGGCGGGCGAACCGCCAGCGTATTTGATGATGTCCATGGTGGCCATGGCGAGGCCGGCGCCGTTGACCATGCAAGCGACGGTGCCGTCGAGCTTGATGTAATTCAGGCCGTACTTGGAGGCTTCGACTTCGAGGGGATCTTCTTCGTCGAGGTCGCGCAACTCGCGGAGCTCCTTATGGCGAAAGAGGCCGTTGTCGTCGAAAGTCATTTTGGCGTCGAGCGCGACGAGGCGGCCGTCGCCGGTGACGACGGCAGGATTGATTTCGAGCATGGAGGAATCTGTGTCCACAAAAGCTCGATGCAAGGCCTGAAGAAACGGCGCGGCTTTCGTTGCGACATCACCAGAAAGCCCGAGGCCGAAGACAATCTTGCGCGCCTGATAAGCTTGCAGACCCGCGGCGGGATGAATAGTCTCGCGCATAATGGCTTGCGGATTCGTCTTGGCGACTTCTTCGATATCCATGCCGCCGGAAGCACTGGCCATGAAGACGACTTTTCCTACGCTGCGATCGACGAGAATGCTGAGGTAAAGTTCGCGCTTGATGTCCAGACCCTCTTCGATGAGAACGCGTTTGACAGTGCGGCCGCCAGGACCGGTCTGCGCGGTAACGAGATTTACACCGAGCATGTGAGAAGCGATGTCCGCAGCCTCATCGGGAGAGTGAGCGAGCTTGACGCCGCCCGCTTTGCCGCGGCCGCCGGCATGAATTTGCGCTTTCACAACGACCACGCTGGATCTGAGCCGCGCCGCGCCTTCGCGGGCTTCCTCCTTCGAGAAAGCCACTTCGCCGCGAGGAGTGGTGACACCGTAACGCGCGAGAATGGCTTTGGCTTGATACTCATGAATCTTCATCGGGGTTCCGTAGTGTTAGAATTTTCAGGTCGTCGCGAACATAAGAGTGTACTCGGAAAGCCTAAAACGGGGCAAGGTTGCGGCCGAATTTCTGGCCGCAACGCCGCCGGATCGAGATGCCAAAATCACTGATTAATCGGGCGGAAGCGGGGCACGTCTTCTCGCGGGGAGAAGCGGAAGCGGTGATGGAAGAGCTGCTCGCCGGGCAGCTGGAGACGCAGGATATCGTGCGGTTGCTCACGGCGATGAATGCGCGGCCGGTGCGGGTGCGGGAGCTCGCCGGTTTTGCAAGCGTGATGCGGCGGCACGCGGCGCGGGTGTTCGCGCAGGGTGAGGCGCCACCCGATCATCTTGTGGACACCTGCGGAACCGGCGGCAAGGGATTTGCGACGTTCAACATTTCAACGGCGGCTGCGATTGTCGCGGCGGCCGCGGGAGCTCGCGTGGCCAAGCATGGCAACCGCGCGTCGCATTCGGGCAGCGGCTCAGCCGACGTGATGGAAGCGCTGGGAGTGCGGATCGATTTGCCCGTTGAACATTTCGGCAGGGCGATCCGCGAAATCGGGGTTGGATTTTTCTTTGCGAGGGCGGCGCATGCGGCGGCCCGCCATGCCGCTCCGGCGAGAAAGCAGATCGGAGTGCGCACGGTTTTTAATTTACTGGGTCCGCTGACGAATCCTGCCGGTGCGCGGGCACAGGTGCTTGGCGTACCGTCGGCGGAACTGATTGATTTGCTGGCTGAGACCCTCGGGGAACTCGGCGTAGAGCATGCATTCGTGGTGCACGGAGCCGGCGGGCTGGATGAGATTTCGCTCGCGGGGGAAACGCTCGTTGCCGAAGTAAGGAGTGGCGGCGTAAAGCGTTTCACGCTCACACCGGAAGATTTTGGAGTTTCGCGGGCACCGATTGAGGCGGTACGTGGCGGGAACGCTCAGGAAAATGCAACGATCATCAGCGAGGTCTTCAAGGGCAAAATCGGTCCGCAGCGCGATGTCGTCGTCGCGAACGCGGCCGCGGCGCTGGTTGCCTCGGATGTCGCAGCTAATTTTCTGGAAGGCGCTCGGTTATCCACCACAGCGCTGGATTCGGGCGCAGCCGGACAAAAATTAGCGGCGCTGGCCGAGTTTACACGACGTTCCGGATTAGAATCCTAAGAGTGCCGGGGTTCTTTCGCAGCGAGTCTAAGGATGGTCGGGACTCTCGGGACCTTTGTTCAGCACCCAGATCAGGACCCCCACGCCGACGGCCGCGGGAATCAGAAAGAAACGGCTCTGGGCGGGGTTGAGAGGCGGGTGAAATTGCGCCGCACCGCAAGCGCCGATGCGCGCCACGCGGTAGGATTTTCCTTCGTCAAGGATTTTGGTTTCTTTGCCCGCGGTAACTTCAAGAGATTGCGTGCGGGCGGTGACCAGCACGTCGCACTTTTCCAGCGTCACTTCACCGACCGTGAGCACAGGCTCATGCGGCCGAACGCGCACGTCGTCAGCCCGAATCTCAACACCTTCTCCTGTTTCCGCGCGAAATATTACGGTGCCGCGCTGAAGGTTGGGCGTGAGAACCGAATTCTCGTGGTTCATCCAAAGCAAGCTGTCTCCCGGCAGAGTAAGCTGCACTTGGCCGGAACGCAGGCTCAGAGCGCCTTTGTCCTGAGTTTCGAGGCGATCGCCATCGTAGAGCGTTGTTCCGACGCTGGCATCCGAACTATTCAAACGCGCGCTGGAAGTTTGCAGGACGACGCCCGCCGGGGCGGTTTGCGCGTGCAGCAGGGCAGCGGATAGCAGACACGAGAAGACTGTAGACAAGATGCGACGGCTCATACTTGTGCGAAACCTCCGAGGGAAAGCGAATCTTAAGTGTTCGGGATAAGAGCGACGCGCGCACTGGTACTTTGGCGAAAGCGCTGTTACTGGATTCCGCACAAATGGAAAAGCGGGCTGGCCGAAAGGACGGCTGTCCGCTGGGACAGGTAAAGTGAGAAGATGACTGCGATTGCATGCGACGCGGGAACGCGAGAGTATGGGCCGCCTTCGAGCAATTGTTTAAGAAAGGCTAGAGGAGAACATTCTTGAGAATTCTTGCGTTCATCGTGTTTTCTGCCGTGCTGATGAGTCCAGCGATGGGGCAAAAGCCCGTGGCCATTGCGCCAGCGCAGGTGGCACAGGAAGTGCGCTACTACCGGATGGACAATGAAGACCGCATCGTGCGGGAACTGGCGGAATTTCTTTCCATCCCGAATGTGGCGAGCGACACGCCGAACATCCAGAAAAATGCGGCGCATCTTATCGAAATGCTGGAAGCGCGGGGAATCGAAACGCATCTTCTGACCATCGAGGGACACGGTCCGGTGGTTTTTGGAAAACTGATCAGCCCTGCGGCCACGCACACGGTGATTTTCTACGCGCACTACGATGGCCAACCCGTCGATCCCGCTGCATGGACAGATGGCACGCCGTTCGCGCCCGTGTTGCGGACAGATTCGATCGAAGCAGGTGGGAAACGCATTCCGTTTCCGGAGAACAGCGCGAATCAGCCGGCGGCTTACCAAGACAACTGGCGGATTTATGCGCGATCAGCTTCCGACGACAAAGCGCCGATCGTGGCGCTGCTGGCCGCGCTGGACGCGCTGCGCGCGAAAGAGATTCCGCTGAACGTGAATTTGAAGGTGATATTCGAAGGCGAAGAAGAGGCGGGCTCGACACATCTGGCGCAGGCTTTGGAGCTGCACAAAAATCTGCTCGGTGCGGACCTGCTGATCACGGCCGACGGACCGGTGCATCAATCGGGGCGTCCGCTCGTTTTCTTTGGGAACCGCGGTGACATCGGACTGGACGTTACGGTGTATGGAGCGGTGCGTGCGCTGCACAGCGGACACTACGGAAATTGGGCGCCGAATCCGGCGTTGGAACTTTCGCGTTTGCTGGCGTCGATGAAAGATGCGAATGGGCGGGTGCTGATTGATGGCTATTACGATGATGTGGTGCCGTTGAGCGATCTGGAAAAAAAGGCGCTCGCCGAAATGCCCGTAAATGACGCCGACCTTGAGCGGGAACTGGGTATCGCGAGACCAGAGGGCGGCGGGAAGAAATTAGTCGAGCTGTTGCAGGAGCCTTCGCTAAACATCCGTGGAATGCTGAGCGCTTACGTCGGAGAGCATGCGCAGAATGTCGTACCGGAGAAAGCGGAGGCTTCGATCGATGCGCGGCTGGTAAAGGGCGAAGATCCAAAGACAAAAACCGAGCAGATCGTCGCGTTCATCAAAAAACAGGGATTTTACGTGATTGACCGCGAGCCGACGATGGAGGAACGGCGCACGCATGCGTTGATCGCGAAAGTGATCGACGAGGGCGGCTATCGTGCTTCGCGCACGGCGATGGATTTGCCGGTGTCGAAGGCGCTGATCAAGGTAGTGCAGGATGCGACCGGCGGCGAAACGGTGATTGCGCCGACGCTGGGCGGAAGCGTGCCGATGTATATTTTTGAGGATTTAGGATTGCCGTGGATCGGCGCGCCGATCGTGAATTACGACAATCACCAGCACAGCTCCGATGAAAATTTGCGGCTGGGGAATTTGTGGCGCGGGATGGAGATTTACGCGGCGATATTGGCGGATTTGAATTGGTGACAGAAGGAAAAAGTTCTTGCACAGAGGTCAAAGAGAACGCAGAGGTCACAGAGAGAGAAAGTTCTGGAGCAGCTGCTTGCCGGAAGTCGTTAGGACGGACTCGGGGTGGAACTGGACGCCTTCGATTTTGTATCGGCGGTGGCGAAGGCCCATGATGATGCCGTCGTTGGTTTCAGCGGTGATCGCAAGTTCGCGGGGAAGTGACTTTCGCTCGACGATCAGCGAATGATAGCGCGTGGCTATGAAGGGCTCGGGAAGTTTACGAAAGACGCCTTTGTGGTCGTGATGGATCTCGCTGGTTTTGCCGTGAAAAAGTTTGGGGGCGCGGATAATTTTGGCGCCGAACGCGGCGCCGATAGCTTGGTGGCCCAGGCAGACGCCCAAGATCGGGAATTTGCCCGCAAGTTTTTCAATTAACTCCACCGAAATGCCCGCCTCTTGCGGCGTACAGGGCCCCGGCGAAATGACGATTTTCTCGGGCTTGCGCCTGGCGATCTCTTCGACGGAAATTTTGTCGTTGCGGTGCACTTCCACCTGACAGCCAAGCTCCCCTAGATACTGGGCCAGGTTGTAGGTGAACGAATCGTAGTTGTCGAGCAGCAGGATCACTTTTTTGCACGCCTTCGCCGAACAGTCTTCGGTTTCCGCTCGGTCCCTCTCCGATGCGCAGCTTCGAGAGCGGTAAGCAAGGCTTTCGATTTGTTCACCGACTCCTGGTATTCGGCCTCGGGCTTGGAGTCGGCGACAATTCCGCTGCCGGCTTGCACATGGGCCACACCATTTTTGATGATCATGGTGCGTAGGGCGATGCATGAGTCGAGATTGCCCGCGAAATCCAAGTATAGAACGCCGCCAGAATAGATGCCGCGGCGGGTGCGCTCGAGCTCCTCGATAATTTCCATGGCGCGAACCTTCGGAGCGCCGGAGACGGTTCCTGCGGGGAAGCAGGCCATCAGTGCGTCGAAGCAATCCACATCCTCGCGCAGGCGGCCGCGCAAGCTCGAGACGAGATGCATGACGTGCGAGTAGCGCTCGACCGTCATCAGCTTTTCGGGTTTCACTGTGCCGTATTCACAGACGCGGCCCAGATCGTTTCGTCCCAGATCGACGAGCATAATGTGCTCGGCGCGCTCTTTTTCGCTGGCGAGCATTTCCTTTTCAAGGCGCTGATCTTCAGCTTCATCCTTGCCGCGCCAGCGTGTCCCGGCAATCGGACGGTAGAAGACATCGCGGCCCTGGACCTTGACGAGCATTTCCGGCGAGCTGCCAACGACGGTGACGTCGTTCATCTGCAAATAGAACAGATAGGGAGAGGGGTTAAGCGCGCGCAGCTCTCGATAAACCTGGAATGGCTCGGCCTGCGTCTTGGCGGAGAATCGCTGGCTGATCACCACCTGAAAAATGTCGCCGGCGCGAATGTAGTTTTTCGCCTTGCGCACGGCCTCGAGGAATTCTTCGCGGCGAAAATTGGAAGTTACGCGGAGCGGCGCGGGGCGCCTCTTGTTTTCTTTTTTTGGCTGTTCATTGGGAGCGGGTTGTTCCAGCAATTCGCGCGTTTTGCGAATCTGGCGAACGGCAGCGTTATATTTTGAACGGAGCGTGCCTTCGCCATCGGTGTGAACGTTGCGCACGATCCAGAGCCGGTGCTGCAGGTGATCGAAGGCGATGATGCCGCGGTAGAACATCAGTTGTGCGTCGTAGAGACCGATGTCGTCGCGGAGGCGCTTCGGCAGCCGTTCGATCAGACGAACCATGTCGTATGAAAAATAACCGATCGCTCCCGCGACGAGCGGAGGCAGCCCCGGTAAGCGCACAGGGCGGAAACGATCCATGCGCGCGCGAAGAAACGTGACGGGATCGCGCTCTTCCCACAATATGCGATTGGGGCTTTCGAGAACGCACGCGCCGCCCGCATAACGAAAAACCTCTTCGGGATTCGCGCCGGCAAAGGTGTAACGGGCAATTTTCTCGCCGCCTTCGACGCTTTCTAGCAAGAAAGAATAACGAGCGCCTTGCGCAATGCGCAGATAGGCGCTCACGGGCGTGAGAAGGTCGGCGGGAAAAACGTCGTAAACCGGGATGAGGTTTCCCTGTTTGGCGAGGCGCTGGAATTCGCGGAAGCTGGGTTGAATCATGAGCTCAATTCGCGGCTACAGTTAATTTTCTGAGGACGGCATTATCGCATTTCTGGATTAACTGTGCTGGCGGGAGTTTTCTTCGTCGCGCAGGGCTCGCAGAACCGCTTTGCGCATGGCCGGTTCCGGCGCGCGCTGACCGATCCAGAGTTCCCATTGAGCGACTCCCTGAGGAACGAACATTTCGACGCCGGAAACCGTGGCGATGCCTTTGCGGGCCGCTAATTTCAAGAGCTGTGTCATTTGCGGGCGGCTAATGAGGTCCATGACGAGCCGGCAGTTCAATTCACGCGAGAACAGCGGCGAAATTCGATCGTGGGGATGCATGCCAACCGGGGTGGCATTGAGAATGGCGTCAAAGGACTCGTCGCGCAGGGCATGACGCGGGACGGCCTCACCACCGACAGCTTTTGACAATTCGCGAGCGGCCTTTCCGCGGCGGGCAAAGATTCCAACGTGCGCGCCAGCCTTCGCCAGGGCAAAGGCCGCGGCCCTCGCGGCGCCTCCCGCGCCGAGGATCAAAACGCGGCTGCCGGCAAGTCCAAGCTTCTTTTCGAGCGCGCGCAGAATTCCGACGTAATCAGTATTGCATCCAAAAAGCGACCCGTCGTGCCGGACTACGACGGTATTGACGGCGCCAATTTCGGCGGCGAGTGGGTCGCATTCTTTCAAGTGCCGCATGATGGACTCTTTGTGCGGAATCGTTACGCTGAAGCCACGGACCCCAAATTCCGGCACAGCCTTCAAAAAGTCGCGAAGATCGTTCACCAGAAAAGGCAGATAAACGGCATCGATTTTGCTCGCTATGAAGCCGGTGTTGTGGAGAAGCGGCGAAAGCGAGTGGCCAACGCGATCGCCGATAACGCCATAAACGCGAGTGCGGCGGGTCAGCTCGTGAGCGCGGTAGAGGTGTTTTAAGTCGTGCAAGGAGACTTGCCCCGGTGCAGTCGCTTCTCCGATGGGAGCGTATGCCAGTGCGCTTCCCTCTCGCAGGGCGAGGACTCGCGCCGGGAGACCGACTTCCCCCATGGGCACGGCTACGAGATTATTTAACCGCTTGGTTAAATACAGCAAGCGAAGGCCATCCGCAAAGTTTCGAGCTTGCGCAGCAATTTTTAGGGCGTCGGCTTCCTGGTGCCGGTCAGCATGGATCAACTCCAGCCGCGACGGAACTCGCTGGAAGTCGTGCAGAGACAATAAGATATGCGCCGGCAGACCGAGGCCACTCATCGACTTTCCACGCAGCTCGCGCCAAGTCTCGATTTCAAGGTCGCACCATGTGCAGCCCGCCTCGCGGGCTTTGGCGAGCCAGCGCAGCTCGGCCTGAATGCCCCCAGCGAGCTTGCCGCCTCCTGCGCGACGGCGGCAGGTGGCAAGAAAGGTTGCGCCACGCGGCTTATGCCTCTTCACCCAAAGAAGGAAGCGTAAGCGCTCCGAGTCGCTGCGCAGCCAGTCCAAACGCAGCTCGATCATAGGGGTTTCGCGAAGCCCCTTGCGGACGAGCACGGCCATTTGCTTTGCCGTAGAGGCCGCGGCAACCGCGCAAATGCGCTGGATGCTCTCGCCGAACAAGCTCTTTACTTGCGCAGACTTAGCCATATTAGGGAAAGTACGGCCTATAGCATGGCCGTATCAAAAGTGTAAAGCAACTGCACCCAATTTGTTGACGCATGGGGGCAGGCCTGTTAATTTCGCAAGGAAACGTCCCCGCACGGCCCATAGGGCGTGTATTGAAGGAGCCTTGGAATGCGCGCTAAATTAGCTTCTTTGAGCATTTTTATGTTTTTCGGCGCCGGGATCTGCTCGGCGCAGACGGCCTCTGCGCCGTCGCAGGTAGGTTTTTCCACCGCTTATTGTTCGGGTTTTGTGAGCGACCAAAAAGTACCCGACGCAACCAGGCTGGTTTCCGGCGAGCAATCAAACGCGAAACTAACTTTCGCGCGCGGAGACTATGTATACATCAATCGCGGCCAGGACAAGGGCGTTCGTGTCGGCGACCGCTATAGCGTCGTGCGGGCGGAAAGCGACCCCGCGAACGTCAATTGGTTCAAGTGGCAGAGCAAGCTGCTGAAAGCCATGGGTACGCACTATCTTGACGCAGGCCAGCTTCAGGTTGTCAATGTGGGGCCGAAAATTGCCACTGCGGAAGTGACTGTATCTTGCGACTACATGCAGCGTGGCGACATCGTGCTTCCATTCCAAGAGAGGCCTGAGCCCGCTCTTAAGAGCTCCGCAAACTTCGACCATTTCGCACCCATAAGCGGCAAGCCTGTTGCGATGATTGTTCAATCAAAGGATTATCAGCAATCCGCCGGGCAAGGCAGCACCGTCTACGTAAACCTGGGTACAGAAAAGGGAGTGAAGGTAGGCGATTACTTTCGAGTGTTCCGGTACCAGGGCTCGCTGGCAGAGTTTGCTCCTCAGACGAAGGACTACCAAGACCGCATTTATGGCTTCGGTAGTTCGCCCGGGCGATATCGTTGGAACGATCTGCCCCGCGAAGTGCTGGGCGAAGGCGTCGTGCTCAACGTGAGCCGCAACGCTTCGACCGTTCTGATTACTTTCAGCAGCATCGACATGTACACCGGCGATTACGTCGAACTCGAATAGGCTCCGCACCCAGCGAAATAGAAACCTCTGGCCCGCGGCGGGATTCCACTCGCGCGGGCCATTTCTTTGGCACGGCGCAAAACGTCACGTCACAAATATTCCGGTGAGTTCAAGAATTGTGCGGAGACTTCTGGTCCACTTCCTCACCTTCTGAGAAGACTTCACAGAAAAATCCGAAAATCTGTGTTTCCGGCTCCTGCCACGCTGTGGCGTGCAACCCCGCTTTACGGCAGGTCTCGTCGAGAAACTCTTCGCGGCCAAGTTTATGCTCAACAGCAACCTGGGGGAGCAGTAGCCCGCGCTTAGCACCTCGGATAATCAGCAATCCATGTTTGCCAATCTCTATGTTCTCGGGAAGAACCGGCTCCGGCGGCGAGAGAAGGGACAGTTCGATGTGAAGGTCGGGAACCTCGTCCATGCGCACGGGCGAAAATCGCGGATCGTGAAGCGCCGCACTCGAGGCGCACCGCGCGACGGCCTCCCCAAGAGGCTCAAATGCTTCGACGACGCCAATGCAACCGCGCAAACGTCCGCGCGCATGCAAAGTGACGAAGACTCCCCGTTTTTCAGCGAACATCCCGGTGTGGAGAATACTTCCAGCACATTTCTGCGGAGAAACGGCCTCGGCAACCGCGCGACGCGCCAATTCGAGCAAGGACCGGCGATCGGCTTCAGAGAGGAACGGCATCCTCGGACTTTTTGTGACTTTCCATCATGCGCAGCTTGCGCCGCTGCTTGATGCGGTCATCAACCTGGCCCCAAAAACGCATGAAATACTGCGCTGCCGAAATCAAGGCGCTGATCACCACGAGCCACAATAGCAGAAGCGCTAGTGGCTTCAACGAAGGATGGCGAGCGCCCACAATCAAAACAGCCACAGCGCAGACCTGCAGTACCATTTTCGTTTTGCCCAACAGAGAAGCGGCAATCGTGAAGCCTTCGGCAGAGGCGATATTCCGCAGGCCGAGCACGGTGAATTCGCGCCCGATAATGATGACGACCATCCACGCGGGAACCAAGTGCATGTCAACGAGAGAAATAAACGCCGCGGAGATCAGCAGTTTGTCCGCAATCGGATCCAGGAGAATCCCGAGGGTCGTTACCTGCAGCCTGCGTCGCGCAAAATAGCCGTCGGCCCAATCGGTGGCCGCCGCCAGGAGCAGGATCAACACTCCCCAAAACTCGAAATGCATCGGGAAACCACGAAAGTCAACGTTGGGACT
Organism: Candidatus Acidiferrum sp.; assembly: GCA_049794595.1. Classification (GTDB taxonomy): domain Bacteria; phylum Acidobacteriota; class Terriglobia; order Acidiferrales; family UBA7541; genus Acidiferrum. Next base: position 1,647 of record JBARCY010000358.1, on the reverse strand, counting down.
CTTCGTGAGCAAAACCGCAATCAGCAGGGGGACAAAAAAGATGCGCAGCAGCGTCAATGAGTTGGGGAGATTCATGGCGACATGGCGGCGCACGGGCCGCCCCTTAGGCTTCAGCCACCGCTCGCCTGACTATAGACCCCTGGTTGGCAGGCGTCAATGTCCGTAGAGGAAGGGGAGGGCGCCGCGGCGGATACTCTAACGTCAACAACCAAAATGAGTTGCGCGGAGCAGAAGGAATGACCGTTCCGTCAACCCGTTGCTGCAAACCTGTGCAAATGTCCCAAAGCCCTTAAATCAACGCCGCCGCGCTGAGCAGACTCATCAGAACGCTGGACATTCTTCTAAAGCCCTTATAATCAATACGTTGCATTCGAATCGCGCATCCCGCCAACTCGCATTTGCGAATCGATGATGGCCAGAAATTTTTCTGCACAATATGGTTTCCACAGAGTTTCCACAGCGCTGCCGTCTATGGAAACCTCGCAAACCGCTCAAGAAAGAGATAGTTATCAGCCAAAAGGCGCCAATTTCCGGCCGCGGTCTTGGGGTTACTTTGGCGGAAACAGCGAGTGGTTCTTCAGACCGCTCGAGGGCCCCGCAAGACGCGCGCCGGAAGGAAAAATATGGCTCGCAAGAAGGACAGAACACCTTCCACGGCGATGCCAAGAATGCGAAACGGCAGCAAGATGAGCCAAACAAAAGGATAAGCAATCAAGGCGAGCAGCGCGAGAGGCCAGCAGAAGAAGAGCAGAATGCACCACAAAAAGAAAGCGGCCATGGCAACCCCCTCACTTCCTACTACGCACGGGCCCAGTTAGAAGTTCCATCCTTTGCAAAAGCGCTCAGCTTAAGTCTGCGCGCAATCGACACGGGAACCTCGGCATCCATCAGCATGTAAGAATCCTCGACTTCGGAATGCAGCACCCGGCCGAGCGCATGAATCAACGCCAGCGTGCGGCCTTCCGCGAGTGGCAGTCGCAGCGAAAGTGTCACCACAGGATCGATCGGAAGCGCCGCGTCAGTGCGCTTGAGTAAATCGTCGATACCCTCTCCCGTGAGGCCCGAGACTAACACAGGTCCGCAGTTTGTGCCCGTGCCCAACACATTCGGACGTATAAGCTGAGCCCTTTGCTCCTGCGTGAGCTGGTCGACTTTATTCAATACGCGGAGCCGCGGGCGATCCGCAACGCCGAGATCTTTCAAAATCTTGTCCACTTCATCATCCAGCTCGGCGTGATGAGGATTAGACACATCGCTCACCTGCAAAATCAGCGCGGCTTCCTGGACTTCCTCGAGCGTTGCTCGGAACGCCGTCAGCAAACCCTTTGGTAGATCGCGAATAAATCCCACGGTGTCCGATACCAGGACGCGGCGATTGGAGGGCAAACGGATCGCGCGAATGGTCGGATCGAGAGTGGCGAACATGCGAGAAGAGACGAGCACTTCAGCGCGACTAAGGGCATTAAAAAGAGTCGATTTGCCCGCGTTGGTATACCCCACGAGGGCAATCGTCCCGAGCGGCACGGCGTTGCGGGCTTCACGCCGCAAGGCGCGCTGTTTGCGAATATCTTCGATGCTGTTTTGAATTTTTCCGACGCGGTCGCGAATGCGCCGGCGATCCGTTTCCAGTTTCTTTTCGCCAGGCCC
>JBARCY010000357.1:0-2370 GCA_049794595.1 Candidatus Acidiferrum sp. | reverse complement strand
CGGGACGAGCGAGCGTCCAGCGGTAAGGAATTTTCAAGCCGTCGGAGTCGCGGTAATCGGCGTAATCGATTTGCGTGGGATTGCGGCCGAGAGGAGTTTGTGCGTAGCGGACTAGGCGGAGCAACAGGCCCGATTGCTGGTCGAAATAGAGGCGCAAGGGGGTCTGGCCTTCATTGTGGCCGACGACCAGATAGGTGTCGTGGCCATCGATTTTTTCGCCGGGAAGGACGGTATATTTTTTGTAGAGAGTCTTGACGTCGGCGGCGAAATACAAGTCGGCGCTAATGCGTTCGGCTTCATTTTCTGCGGCGGACATGAGATGCGCGTGTCCGTTGTTGCTCAGCCAACCCTGCGTGCCATCGAAAGCCGTGATGCTCTCGCCATTCGGCATGTGCATGACGGAGAGGCGCTTATCGGGAGCTTTGGAATAGACCTCGATGGGGAGCTGATGGCCGTTGGCGGTGATTTGGCCTTTTTCGACGAGGCTGGTGACTTTCTTGAGGGCAGGTTCGCCGCCGACTGCGGCTAGATATTTATCTAGAAGCTGATCGGCGGGCGGAAAGACTGGCTTCGCTGCGCCGGGCATTGCCGTGTGTTCGGCTTCGGGCGCGGGCTCGACGTCGCTGATGATGGGCGTGCCTACCGGATCGGCAGCGCCACGATGGCATGAATAGCAGGTCACTTCGACATGTCCCTCGAAGTTGTCCTTGTCGATGGCGAACTCCATTTTCATCATTTTGCGGGCGGTTTGTTTCGTCTTTTTGTCGTCTTTATCGAACTCCATGCCGTGATCGCCGCGGACATGGCAGAATTCGCATTCGACGCCGAGCGAAGCGGTGATGAATTGCATGGCGGGAAAGATTTGGTCGGCGGGGACGTCATTGAGGACCTTCAGATTCTTGAATTGCTCCCCGGCGAGCTTGGGAGCGGGCGATTGCGGCGGGTTGGGTTGGGCTTTGGCGCCGAGGATGGCCAAGCCCGCGCTAAGCGCTAATCCACAAAGAACGATTGTCACATTACGCCAGTTCGATATCATGCCGCGCTCCCTAGAAAATAATTTTCCGAGGAAAAGTGTACCAGAATCAGACTGCGCCTGCGCCAATTGAAAACTTGCGGCGTGGTCAGGCGGAAAGCTCGCCGCGCTTGGCGAGAGCGGTGATACGGTCGGCGGCGCGGAAAGCCAGAGCTTCGATAGTCAGGGTGGGTTGGCCGCGGCCGGAAGTGACCAGGCTGCTGCCGTCGCAGAGGAAGAGATTTTTCACGTCATGCGTTCGATGATCGGAATTGATCACAGAAGTATTGGGATCGTTGCCCATGCGGCAAGTGCCCAGCAGATGCACGCTGAATTGCTGCTCCTGGACGGGATTGGACCAGATTTTTTTGGCGCCGGCGGCCTCGAGCAACTGAGCCGCGCGAATATTCTGCCAGTTGCAGAGTTTTATGTCGTCGGGATGGTCCTTGTAGGTCATGCGGAGGGCCGGAAGTCCCCAGGCGTCCTTCACATCGGGATCGAGCGAGAAACTATTGTTCGCGACGGGAAGCGAAGTGCCGTGGCAGAAGATTTCGACGGTGCGAGAAAAGTTGTGGCTCAAAACGTCCTTGAAGCCTTTACCCCAACCTGGGGTGCCGGGGGGCAGAGAGCCGAGGGCAAAACCGATGGGCGTGGCATCGAATCGAGCGTCCAGCCCGCCGCCGCCACGGAAGCCGACTTTATCGGGGTCGAGTTCGTAGAAATCATGAAGGACTCGGCTGACGCAAAAGCCCTTGTAGTCGTTCAAGGGATGCTCGAAAACGCCGTAGGAAATTGCAGAGCTATTGAACATCAGATGCTTGCCGACGACGCCGCTGCTGTTGGCGAGGCCATCGGGAAATTGCTTGTTCGCGGAGAGAAGCAGTAGGCGGGGAGTTTCCGCGCCGTTGGCGGAAACGATCACGGCTTTGGCTCTTTGGCGCTGGACGTTGCGGTCCTTATCGAAATAAACGGCTCCAGTGGCGCGGCCGTTGGCGTCCATCTCGATGCGATGAACGTAGGAGTGGGGGCGAATTTCGCAGCGGCCGGTTTTTTCCGCCATGCGAATGGCGCTGGCGAGCGAGCTCGATTTCGCGCCAACTTCACACGCAAAACCAAGGCAGAAGCCGCAATTGACGCAGGCACTGCGTCCCGGGCGGGGCTGCGAGAGAATCGCCATGGGAGCGGGGAAGGGATGCCATCCAAGCTTGCGGGCGGCGCGTTCAAAAAGGACTCCGGAAGATTTTGTGGGCAGAGGCGGCATCGGATAGGGCTTGGAGCGAGGCGGATCAAACGGGCTGGCGCCGGCCTGGCCGGAAACGCCAATCTCCCATTCCACTTTGGTGTAGTAGGGCTCAAGG
>JBARCY010000356.1:0-2726 GCA_049794595.1 Candidatus Acidiferrum sp. | reverse complement strand
AAAGCGAAAAGCCGCGTTTCCGCGGCTCGGCTGCCCTTTCTTCCATCCTTTTTCGGTCCGGCCGGAGTATCCAGCCGAAGATACTATGTACCATAGGGTTAACTAAAAGTCAAGGCATCCGCCTTTGTCTTCGTAGGGCTTGCTCGCCGTGGCGAGGCGGCGCTTCAGCCCCGCATCCCGTGCTAGCGACGCAAGCTCCGAGAAGAATTCTCCCGCGCACCAAGGCGCGGATCAAAATCGGGGAGAGTAATCAGGACGCAAGCCCCTACTAGGGCTGACGCAATTTTTCGATCGCTTCGCGTAAAACCTTTTGCCGTTCAGGTCCTTGTTCCTTGGCTGCTTCCATCACGGTTTCGCCTTTTTTGTTTCGGATTGTGAGATCGGCGCCATGTTCGATAAACAACGGAATCGCCTTGTAGTCCACAGTAGTGAAGATTGGCGTTTCGCCGTCATTGTTGCGCGCATTCACGTTCGCGCCCAGCTTTAGCAACTCCGCTTCTACCTCCGTGAGGAAAGTCTCATGCAATGGCGTATTCCCGTCTTTGTCGCGCGCGTTAACGTTCGCACCCGTCTGCGCGAGCAAGCGCACGCACTCCGCGCGCGCAGCGTCTTTAGCATTTCCGAAATACTCTCCAGCAGCAAACATTGCAGTTCGTCCGTCCGCATCCCTCGCTTCCAGCTTCGGGTGATAGCGAAGGATTTCCCGCACCATGTCTGGATTCCCTGACTCGGCGGCATAAAACAAGATGCTTCCTGCCCCTTTTCCGCCGCCGAACATGCCGGCCCCTCTCTCAAATTCAATCACTGTCTGATTGCTCAGGTCAGCATTCGGATTCGCACCGTAGGCGATCAGTGCCCGCGCAGCTTCGACCTTGCCCGCACGCGCGGCGCCAGCCAACGCCAAGTTCTTGTCGGCTTGGTCGTTCTTGCTTGCTCCGGCATCGATCAGAACCCGAAGTACATCCGGGTGGTTGCTGCCAGCGGCAAGCCATCCCACCCCCTCGAAGGAGGACTCATGGGGCTTCGGTGCAGGCAGAGCATCCAGCGGCACTCCAGTTTCCAAAAACTCGCGCACGGTCGCAGCCTCGCCACGAGTGGCAGCCTCTTTGAGCATGACTTGGGCCGCAAATGTTCGGAAGTTAAATTTCTCTGCTCGTAACACTTGAACAAGTCCGTCACTGCCATCGATCCATCGCTGAGTTCGCGCAAGTTCGTCTACCTCGTCCTCCAAGTCGGAGACGATTTCGGGCATTCCCACCCATGACCCGACGTAATCCACAACCTTTTTTTCGCGGCAATCGACAGTGATCGACAGGATGTAAGTGGAGTTGTCCGTCACTCCCGCAACGTATTTGGAGTCCATGGAATAGAAATTAGCCGATATAAAACGCTTTGCTAGATTTCGCACTGCATCTGGATCCACCGTGGCCATGTGTCTCCCTGAGGCCACTACCCAACCACCCCCGCGGAATATTACGACGCCATTTGTATCCACAGTTACAGCGTACGAGGGACAACTGCCGTAGCATCCCGACCGCTGAAGCGTTACCGCAACTTTGGAGGTTGGCGTAAGCATCGGCGCGGCCACATGTACCTTTGGAAATCGTTCGGGCGGGACAAGGTCCACATACTCCTCAACCTCTGCGGTCGTTGGTTTCCCATTTACCTCAAAGGGTGTGAACTTCCACTGACGCACTTCCGGTTCGACTTGCGGCCAAGACTTCAGGGTCTCCTCGTCGCCACTGGATGCAGCAGTCACGACGTCTCCTATTGGCGAGACAACGAGCTTAAGTTGAAGCTGGTTATCGCCAGGGAGCACTCCTTCAACCGGAACATTGCTGTGATGGGGTTTGATCTCATGTGCACGAGCGACGTCGTAGTCGAACGAAGGATACGACTGTCGGTTCTCGCTTTGCGCCCATAGCAAACCACCTAACAAAAAGCCCGCGATAGCGGCATAAATAGTTCGGTTCATACCCGACGATTGTACATCTTCGTCCTTGACATTCAGTTAACTCTATGGTACACAGTGGTTCCGGCTGGTAATTCCAGCCGGGTGGTAACAAAAACGAACAGGAGAAACGCAAGCCGCGGAAACGCGGCTTTTCGCTTTTTATGCGCTTTGGAGGATTCTAATCGCTTAGGATATGAATAATTAGAACTCGATGCAACTAATAGAAAACAAACAACGGGAGGCCGTTCTAATCGCTGATTCTTTCGGTTTTTTGAAAAACTTTGCGATTTCGGACACTCGCCCCGAGGCGAGCGAATTGGCGCCGCGGCGATTGACAGGGGCGGGCGCGAGCCGTAACCTGAAAGCACCGGAAAGAATATGGATCTGTTCGAAGAAATTGTGCGGATGAGGCGCGACGGGCGGCGCGGGGCGCTGGCGACGATCGTGCACACGAACGGCTCGATCCCGAGCTACGAAAGCTCGCGGATGCTGGTGCGCGACGACGGCTCGATCGCGGGCACGGTGGGCGGCGGATGCGTGGAAGCGGAAGTGTGGGCCGCGGCCAAGGAAGTGATTCAGCAGGAAATGCCGCGGAAGATGACGTTCAATTTGAACAATGAAGCGGCGTACGATTCGGGACTGATTTGCGGCGGGACGCTGGAGATTTTCGTCGAGCCGATTTTGCCGCAGCCGAAATTGTTTTTGTTCGGCGGCGGGCACGTCTCGACGGCGCTCGCGCGCGTGGCGCATCTCGCGGGATTTGGAATCGCGG
>JBARCY010000355.1:0-2022 GCA_049794595.1 Candidatus Acidiferrum sp. | reverse complement strand
TGCGCGGAAACGAGATTTTCCCAAAGCTCATTCAGCGTTTTCCAATAAGCCGGGTCGCCGGTCTCCATGTAGTAGTCTGTCGCCCCGCAACACGCGTACATCGCGCGCACCGCGTGGCCTTCAAGATGCGTTCGCGTTGTGAAAGGAATCCCGCAGAAATGATAGACATACGCGCTCGCCGGAAACTGGATACGATCGTCGCCGTGAAGAAGATATCCTGCCAGTGCAAGGTGTCGCTTATCTCCCGCCGTGCGGTAAAGCTCGATCAGCGCCATCTCAAGTTCCGGATGCCCGGAAAACATCGGCTTCTTATCCGCCTCTGGACCAAAATTGGGCAAAAGATAGCCATCCACATATTTAATCCCCGCGTCCATCAGTGTCCGGTCGCCCGTCGCGCGATAATAAGCAATCGCGCCCTGGATCATGTGCCCAAGGTTGTACATTTCATGGCCCCATCGCTGCACTTGCGGCGTCATGCGGTCTTTCGCGCGGTCCCCATCGTAATAAGTATTCAAATAGCCGCTCGGTTCCTGGACCGCCACCACTTCCTTGATGATCTTGTCCGTCAGCGCATGCAGCTCCGGACGATCCCCAGATTGCAGCGCAAACCCCGCCGCTTCCGTCCATTTGTATACGTCGGAGTCCGAATAAACCGGCCCAGTCTGCGACGCGCTGCTCTTCCCCGCCAGCCTCAAGAAGTTGTCCATGCGCCCGTTCGCTTCGAGCAATTTCTCCATTGAGGGAATGCTCTTGTCGACGTTGATCTCGCGCCGCGTTCCCCAAAATCCGTCCGTAATCGTCACCGCGTGCACCGGAATGTTGTGCAACTTCGCGTACGGCGACTTGTCCAGAAACAGCACGCCCTCCTCTTTCCATTCAGGCTCGGACGCGCCCGCTCCGCCTCCCCAGGAAGAACCAAAAAAATCATGCGCAGGCACGGCGCTCACCGCCGCCGCGGAAACGGCAGCCCCCACAAATTCACGCCGCGTCAATTTCGATCTATTCGGCATACTGGCCTCCCCCCGAACTATGTGCTAAAGTCCGCTCTGGAGCAAACGTTTACACTTCCTGCACGATAAATCATCCCGGCAGATGCATGCAATCACTTTTCCAATGTCCGCTCACGCGCCTTCACCCCAAAACGTGGCACACCTGATGACCCGGCTACGACCGCTCCTGAAGAGGTACACACCGCGGGGAGGTCGGGCCATCCACCCAGACTCCCGGTGCTTCATCGAAAGGTTGCTTTCATGATCCGACGTGACTTCCTCCGCCGCGTGCTTTATGGCGGCACCGCGCTTGCCGCGGCGGAAGCGGCCGCCAAAATGATCGAGCCGGCTTTGGCGCATGAAGCAGCCCCCACACACGACACTCTGCATCCGGCGGGCATGGACTTGCCGAACACTCATTCGCTTCCGGTCCCTGCCGCTCTTCCATTTCGCCTCCAAGATGTGAAAATTTTCGATCGCGATCTCCTCCGCATGCGCGGTCAAACCCTACAATATATGTTGGCTCTGGACTCGGACCGCCTCCTGCACAACTTCCGCGTCAACGCCAGTCTGCCGTCGTCTGCCGAGCCGCTCTATAACCGCGAGTCCCCCACCAACGGCTGGCGCGGTCATTACGTCGGCCATTTTCTTTCGGCCTGCGCCCAGATGTACTCCTCGACGGGCGATGCCTGCGTTAAAGCAAAGGCCGACGCCATGGTGGCGGAACTCGCAAAATGCCAGACGCAGCTTGGCGACAAGGGCTATCTCTCCGCGTTCCCCGAATCGAGCTTCGACGATCTGGAAGCGGGCCGGCCCGCCGCCGTGGTCTGGTACGCGGTCCATAAAATCATGGCTGGCTTGCTCGATGTCCACGAGAGTTGGCAGAATCCGCAGGCGCTTCAGGTGCTCGAACGTATGGCTGCATGGACGAACTGGCGGACCGGCCGCATCCCCAAAGAACAGATGCAGCGCACCCTGCAAACCGAATTCGGCGGCATGAACGAAGTCTTGGCGAACCTCTCCGCCGTCACCG
>JBARCY010000354.1:0-15629 GCA_049794595.1 Candidatus Acidiferrum sp. | reverse complement strand
GATATCCGGCTGGAATGGCTTTCGGAATTCGCTGTTTTTCAGGTGAACATCAATTCGGTGCTGGGGAGCGGAGTGAAAGATCCGGAGGATGCGCTGAAGATTGCGCACCGTGCGGTGGAGCTGGGATTTACGAGCACAGTGGGGATTATTCACGACCACAATGGGCAGCTAAAGCCGCTGGGGCCGCGCGAGCAGGAAATTTTCGAAGAGATTATGACGCTGGGGAAGCGCTCGTTTTCGAGATTCAATGATTTCCAGCACAGCGTGGCGCGCGGGAAAGAGCACGAGTGGCGGTGCCGCTCGGGCTCGCGGTATTTGTATATTTGTGAAGATGGACTGGTGCACTGGTGCTCGCAGCAGCGCGGGTACCCGGGGATTCCGTTGGCGCAGTACACGGATGAGATGCGGCACCGCGAATATTACACGACGAAGCATTGCGCGGCGAGGTGCACGGTGTCCTGTGTGCAACAAGTGGGAATACTGGATAATTGGCGCGGGCCGCAGACTTTGAAGCCAAAGCCCATGGCGCCCGCTGCACCTACGGCGCAGGCTGAACTGGTGCAAATCGGCGGCGCACGAAACGACGTTTAACCGGGAATTAATTTTCCGCTTGTCGCGCACTCTCTAGTTTCTCTCCGCGCACATTGGCGATTGGACTCATTGACGATGAGGCGGGGCTTCCCAAGAATGAAAGCATGCCAGCCGCAGCGATTGAAATCGAAAATCTGACCAAGGACTACCCATTCGGGTTCCTGCATCTCAAGAAAAAAAGGTCGCTGGAAGGCTTGACCATGCAAGTCGAGAACGGCGAAGTGTTTGGTTTCCTCGGGCCGAACGGCGCGGGGAAGTCGACGACCATCAAGCTGCTTGTTGGGCTGATCTTTCCCGAGGCCGGCACGGCGCGCATCCTGGGGAAACCGATCACGGATATCAAAATGCACCGCAACATCGGCTATCTGCCGGAGCAGCCGTATTTCTATGATTATTTGACAGCGGCGGAGGTGCTGGATTACTTCGCGCGATTCCACGATTTGACGGCAGCGGACCGGAAAGAGCGCGTGGCGCGCATGCTCAAGAAAGTTGGGCTGGAGACGGCGGGGAAGATTCAACTGCGCAAGTATTCGAAAGGGATGCTGCAGCGAGTTGGGCTCGCGCAGGCGATTCTGCATGATCCGCAGGTGGTGATTCTAGATGAGCCAATGTCCGGACTCGATCCGATCGGACGGCGGGAAGTGCGCGACATCATTCTGGAATTGAAGCGCGACGGGAAAACGGTGATGTTCTCAACGCATATCTTGTCGGACGCGGAAATGCTGTGCGACCGAGTAGGAGTGATTGTCGGCGGAAGGCTGCGCGGCGTCGGAGCGCCCGGCGAAATCGTGGGGATGAAAGCTCAGGGCATGGAAATTTTGTTCGAGTTGCCCGCGGACGTCTCGACTGCGGGGGCGATTGTCGCGAGGGCCACGAAGACGGGCGACCGTTATCGGATGCAAGTTTCCGAGGAGGAATTGTACGCGGGGCTGGAGCAGCTTCACGGGGTGGGCGCGAAGATTTTGTCGGTGGCCCAAGTGAAGCCGTCTCTCGAGGAATACTTCATGCACCTGGTCGAAGCGGATCGCGCGCAGGGAGCGGCGGTCGAGGTGAGCGGGAAATGAGGCGCGCCGGCGCGGTGGCGTTGAATACGTTTCGCGAAGCAGTGCGCGACCGCGTGCTGTACAACCTTGTTTTTTTTGCGCTACTGATGATGGCGGCGGCGATCTTGGTCGGGCAAATCTCGATCGGGATCGAAGAAGAAGTGATCAAGAGCCTGGGCTTGAGCGCGATTTCCGTGATCGGGTTGTTGATCGCGGTTTTCATCGGCGTGGGGCTTGTTTACAAGGAGATGGACAAGCGCACGCTCTATGCGCTGCTGGCCAAGCCGGTGCGACGGTGGGAATTTCTTCTCGGAAAATTCGGCGGGCTGGTGCTGACGCTGACGGTGAACACGCTGGCGATGGCGGCGGGGCTGTTCGCGGCCCTGCTGTACGTAAAACATCATTTGGAGCGGACGGACGCGGTGCTGCTCATCGCCGTCTATTTTATTTTGCTGAAACTGATGTTGGTGGTGGCGCTGGCGCTGCTGTTTTCCTGCTACTCGACGCCGCTGCTGGCGATTCTCTACACGTCGGCGTTTTATGTAGCGGGTTTATTCGTTATGGATATGCGGACTTTTCACATTGCCAACGAGAGCTCGGCGGCGGCGGCATTCCTGGGAGCGCTTTCCTATCTGCTTCCCAATTTTGAAAATCTCGATGTGATGGCCGCGGCGGCCCATGGAACGGAAATTCCGCGCACCTTAATTCTACAGAATACGGCATATACCGCGTTGTACTGCGGCATCGTCTTGCTCGTGGCAACAGCCGTTTTTTCGCGGCGGAATTTGAAATGAGCATCCCGGCTTCGAAAAATTGGCTACTGCTCGTGCTATTGCCGCTGGGTTTCGCGGGCGTTTGGAAGCTTCAGCAGGGCATCGATGTCCAAAGAGCCGTGTTACACCAGGAGCGCGACGATCTGGTGCTGCGCTCGGGCAAGCTGGTGAAGGCGATGAGCCTCGAATACTCGCCGTTGGTCGCGGACATCTACTGGACACGCGCGGTGCAATATTACGGGGACAAACGGGCGCGGCACGATCCTAATTTCGAACTGCTTTGGCCGCTCTTGGACGTCACGACGAGGCTCGATCCAAATCTCGTCGTAGCTTACCGATTTGGTTCCACGTTTCTGAGCGAGCCTTCTCCGCGCGGGGCTGGACAGCCGCAACGAGGGATTGAACTGCTGGAGCGAGGGATCAGGGCCAATCCAGATTACTGGCGGCTCTATGAAGACCTGGGCTTCATCTATTACTTCGAGCTGAAAGATTACCCGAAGGCTTCGGAGGCGTTTGCAGAAGGAAGCAAGAATCCCAAGGCGTTGGTTTGGATGAAAGTGATGGCCGCCAAGATTGCGGCCGAGGGCGAATCGCTTGCAACCTCGGTTTTCTTGTGGAATGAGGTGTATCAGTCGACGAAAGATCCCGATGTGAAGAAAAATGCGCTGACGCATTTGCAGCTCCTAAAGGCCGAACAGGATTGCAGACAGCTCGATGGGCTTGCGGATGAATATCAGAAACGCACCGGCCAGCGCCCGTTGCGCACGGGAGAGCTAGTTGACGCTGGGCTGCTGCGACGCGTGCCTCTAGATCCGGCGGGCTATGCTTACGTTTTCGGGCCGGACGGCAAGGCGGCGCTGAGCGTTGATAGTCCATTGCTCGAACAACAGCTTCTGTACCCAGAATGGAGGTAATTTTCTAGCCGAGCCTTGTTCATTCGGGCGCTTTAGCGGCTTGTTCGGTGGCGCAGAGGAGCGTCATCTGGGGATCGATGACGAGCTTGTGCGGAGGGAGTTTCGCGGCGAAGTGGAAGGAAGTTTCGGCGCCGGCGGCGACGACATCGCCGAGAAAAACGAGGTGTCCGGGGCCGTCGTTCGCGTAGAGCGGGACCCTGGTGATGAAATAATGAGGCACATCGTTTTGGAAAAGTTTCCCGCGCACAACCAGGCCCTTTTCCGTGTGATGCGTGGAAAACTCGACGCTATACCGGGGGATTCCCGTGCCGCGCACCCACTGCTCGAAGAACCAGTCCATGGAATGGCCGCCTTCGAGATCCATAGACGGAGTCATGATGGCCTCGACCTCTTTTTGCAGATCCTCGGTGGAAAAAGCGCGGAAAGCGTATTTCGTGGAGATGGTGCGAAGCAAGGCCACAAAACGCGCGTCGGGATCCTTGGCGCCGGGCTGGCGGAGCATTTCGCGCAGCATGTGAATGACCCAGGAGCCTTTGCTGTAAATCACGTCTTCGAAACCGTTCGGCGAGCGTGAGGAATTGAGGCGGTTGCCGAGAGTCAGCGCGCCAATATCGCCGCCGGGCGTGTCCGAGCCGGGGACTTTATCCTCGAGCTGTTTTCGATAACGTTCGAGCCAGACGCGAAGCGCGTGCTCGGACGGTTTTCTATTGTCGGCGAAAAGCAGCGCAAGATAATTCGCGATGGCTTCATCGATCCACTGATCGCGATAATTGGACCAGCCAACGACGTTGCCCCACCACTGGTGAGCGACTTCATGATAGGGAACGATATCGGTAAACGCTTCCTGCCCGGAGGAAGAGAGCCCCGCGCGATTCTGCGCTTCCGGGGACAAGAACGAAAACGTTGAAAGATAGAGCAGGCCGGGCCAGCCCTGGCCGAAGCCGCCGGGAATTTGCGAGACGCTTAAAGTATGGAAGGGGAAGGGGCCGCTAAACGATTCGTAGAAGTGGATGGAAGAATCGATGTCCTTGGCGAGGTGCTTCAGCGCGTCGGCGGGACTGGGACTTGGAGGCTGGAGGGCAGCCCGGCTAGCGCCCCGCGGCAAGCCGAAAGGGACATCGACCGCCGGAAGTGAATCCGGATTTAGAGCATCGAGCCGATTGCTCAAGGCTTGCTCGAGCTGGCGGTTGGCGTAGACGTCGATGGTGCGCGCATCGTCGCTAAGGGAAGTCGAAACATACTCACCCAGATTGAATCCGGCGATGGCCAGGGGCTTAATGCTTCGCCAATGGCCGACGCGAAAATCTCCGGAGGTTTGCTCATCGATTTTGGCGCCGGTGGCGACGAGCTTCAGATGACGCGGCCAGCGCATGGTGAGGTCATAGGAAGCAAAATCCGCCTGATCGCCGAGGTGGGGATACCAGCTCTCGCGGGCGCCGACGAAGAGAACGCCGTTGCCAGCGTCGCGAATGACGTTGCCGCGATAATGCAGACGAACCGTATACTCCTGGCCTTTCTGGGAAGGCTCCGGCAATACGACATGAAGGTAGTCGTTGCCGCGGGCGCTCAACTGCTGGAGGTTCATCCCCTCGTTTTGAAAGTAAGCCAATGGCATGTTTTGCGTATCGGTCACAGCATCGGCGCGGAGCGCGCGGGAGAGTTGAAAGGTTAAGACGCGCTCGCCGGAAGATGCGGCGCGAATGTGGATGGCGGCCGTAGCTTCGAGGGAGTTGTCCGGCGTGATGGTCGTGTCAATCGAGTAGTCAAGCGCATGAAAATCAAGCGATGGAGGAGTGACGCCGGGCACGCTGTAGGAAGCCCACACATCGTAATAGGAAGCATCGCCGGACTTCCGGCGCTGGCCGAGCAGGATCTGCTCTCGCCGCTGGGGGTCGAAAAGAAGATCGAATGGACCGCTTTCCGCGCCTTCGAGCGCCGCATAGAAATAGGGCTTCGGATTTTGCGAGAGGCGGTCCTCGAGGATGCGCAGGGACTGAGAAGGATTGAACTGCGCGAGAAATCCCTCCGCGAGAGAGGCAAAGGCAGAGTCCAATTGCGGCGCAAGATTGGCAGTTTGGAATTGGCGGAGGAGATCCTGCGCGGCGTCGTCAGTGAAGCGCACGTAAGAGCTAAGGAATTCCTGGTCGAGGACGGGAGTGCCCAGAAAACGCGCCATCTGCTGCTTTTCGACCAGCTCGCGCGGGAAAGCGAGGATATGGCCGCGGCCGGTGAAGACGAAACCGGTGATATGGCCGTCGCTGGGTGCGAAAAAGGCAAGTTTGCCCTCCTCGAAATAAAGCTCAACGCCACCGCGGCGGAGTTCGATGCGATTGGCGGGAACGAGCTGATAGGTGGCGGCGGGATCGAGACGAAGGGCGTTGAGAGCGTCGTAGAGTTGATGCGGCGATTGATCGGCCCCAGAACAGACTGCCGGTGCAATCAGGCAGGACAAAACCGCAAGTGCCACCCCGGACCGCATATAGGAAGTGTAGTCACATTCGGCATCGCGGAACAAGGCCGGGCAGGGGTCGCGGAGGAAGAAGATTAATATGGACAGATGCGGCAAACCTCTCGAGCGCGGCGCATTTTATTGGTGGCGGCGGCTTTACTTTTTGCCGGGGCCGCGGCGCAAGCGGACACGATTGTTCTCAAGAATGGACGGCGGATCTCGGCTCTGAGCGTGAGAGTCGAGGGCGACAAGGTGACGTATGAGACGTCCGCCGGTGAGCTGAGTCTGCCGAAATCGATCGTCGATCACATCGAAAAGGGCGGCGACGTTCCAATGGGGGATTCTCAGGCGGCCGCGGCGGCGAACCTGGCCATCACGCCGCCCGCCATGGAGGCGAAAAGCGGGGGCTCGGAAATTGAGAGCGACGCGGTGCACGACGGCGCGATTGATCGAGATTACATCGCGAAGCTGGAAGGCGCGGCGCGCGGCGGCGGACAGCGCGCCAGCATGAGCGCGGCTCTTGCACATCATGTGGCGGCGCAATTCGAGCTGTCGCATGGCGACATGGAACATGCGCTGGAGGATGAACGCACGGCGCTGACGTACGCCCCGGAAGAGCCGGCGCTGCTGATGAACGTGGCGTACATCCATTTGCGGCGAAGCGAGTACAAAGAGTCCCTGGAATATTTGGAAAAAGCGCGCAGTATCGCTCCAGATAATGCCGACGTGGCGAAGCTGGCGGGCTGGGCGTACTACGGCATGAACAAAATGGATCAAGCCGTGGCGGAATGGAAACGCGCGCTGGCCTTGGGGCCTGATCCGGAAGTGCAGGCGGCTCTCGAGAAGGCGCAGCGAGACAAACAAGAAGAAGCAAGCTACAAAGAAAACGAGAGCACGCATTTTACGCTGCGCTACAGCGGCGCGGCGGAGCCGGAGCTGGCGCGAGAGGTGTTGCGCACGCTGGAGGCGCATTTTTCGGAGATCGAGTCCGAGCTGGACTTCACGCCACCGGATTCGATTGGCGTGGTGCTCTATACGCAGGAGGCTTTCGCGGACATTACGCGGGCGCCGGGCTGGGTTGGCGCGCTGAACGACGGGCGGATTCGCGTGCCGGTGCAGGGATTGAGCGGCGTGACGCCGGAGTTGTCGCGCGTGCTGAAGCATGAGTTGACGCACAGCTTCGTGGGGCAGAAGACGCGCGGGCGGGCGCCGACATGGATACAGGAAGGATTGGCGCAGTGGATGGAAGGGAAACGGAGCGGAGATAGTGCAGGCGTTTTGGCGCAAGTTTATCGGGATGGCCAAGCGCCTTCGTTGGGGAGCCTGGAAGGATCGTGGATGGGTTTGTCGAGCGACGCGGCGGGCTATGCATACGCGTGGGCGCTTGCGAATGTTGAATATATCGTGCAGACGGACGGGATGGGGGATATCGAGCGGATCCTGGACCTAATCGGTGGCGGGACCTCGACGGAAGAGGCGCTGCGCCAGGTGCTGCACAGCGATTACAACGATTTGATGCAGTCCACCGCGGGGTATTTGCAAAAAAACTACGGACAGTAGTCGAAGCTTTCGTTGCATTTTCTTCAAAAATTCAGTAGCAACGCGGCGAGGAGAGCGGCGCGGGCGGGCATGGTGTGGATGAGGATGTGCTCGTCCTTGGAGTGGGCGCCATGGCCGACGGCGCCGAGGCCGTCGAGCGTAGGAGTGCCGACCGCGGCGGTGAGATTGCCGTCGGAGCCGCCGCCGGCGGTGCGCTCGCCGAGGAACAGGCCCATTTGGGCGGCTAGCGATTTAGCTCTGGTGAAAAGCGCGGCGCTGGATTTGCGTTCGAGGGGAGGGCGATTGAAGCCGCCGCGAATTTCGAGCTTCGCGCCGGGAAGAATTGGACGGAGCGCGTGCAAGCGGCGCTCGATTCGGCGCATGTCCGCGAGGCGGAGTGCGCGAAGATCGAGAATGGCTCTGGCGCGATCGGCGATGACGTTTACGCGCGTGCCGCCCTCGATGATGTCGGCGTTTACGGTTATGCCGCGACGCGGATCGTTCCATTCCTGGATGCGGGTTAGCTGGCGCACGAGTTCGTGGATGGCGTTGATACCTTCTTGCGGCGCGAGGCCTGCGTGAGAAGCGCGGCCCTGGACGATGAGTTCGGCTTCGCCGACGCCTTTGCGAGCGGTCTTGAGCAACCCCTTTGGTCCGAGCGACGGCTCTAATACGAAAACGGCATCGCTGCGGCGGGCTTCTGTTTCAATGATTTTCCGGGAAGCGTCGCTGCCGATTTCCTCGTCGGAAGTCCAGAGGAAGACCAATCGGCGGTTCAGCGGTGCCTTCGTTTCTTGGAGTATTTCGAGCGCGAAGAGAGCTTGAACGATGCCGGCCTTCATATCGAAAATGCCGGGGCCATAGGTTTTTCCGCCGGAGACACGGAAGGGCATTTTGGCGAGAGTGCCGGTGGAATAGACGGTGTCGTAATGGCCAAGGATGAGGAATTGGCCTGCGGGGCGCGATTTGCGCGGCCGCCACGTGATGCGAAGCTGGTCGCCGCGATGTTTCTGCGCGATTCGTTCGACACGTGCGCCGCGCTTGCGCCATTCGCCGGCAAGTAAGCTGCAACAGCGGTCGGCAGGAGCTTTTTCGAGGCTGGGAGATTCGGCGAGAACGAGCCGCCGGAGCATCGAGAGCATCTCTGGCAAGCGAGGTTTCAAAAGGCGCAAGAATTCTCTTGAGTAGTTGGTGTCCGGCATGGCCGGGACATGCTAACAACGACCAGCAGCAGGAGCAACGGTGCAAGCGTAATACCCGGTGCTCGGCTGCGGGTAAGCCAGAACGCGGTTAATCCTCAAGATTCAAACTTTACTTTTTTTCCAATCATCCCGCGTGAGCTCACAAAGAACGATAATTCTTCCTCGGCGGGGAACTTCTTCTTCACTGATCACCTTAAACCCGAGTTTTTCCAGAATGTGCTCGGAAGCCGCATGTCCTTTTTCGAGGTCGGCCAGAATGCGCGGCAGGCGCAGGGTGCCAAAGCCCAATTCCAGAAATCCTCTGGAGGCTTCGGAAGCAAGCCCTCGTCCCCAATAGGGCCGCGCAATATAGTAGCCAAGGCTAGGCGCGGACTTACCGGCCGGAGCGGCCAGGCCGCATGCTCCTATGTACCGTTGTTCCTCCTTGAGTATCGTCGCCCACAGGCCATAGGTCTTTTCTGGCCGCCCAAGATAGCTGTTGCGAAATCGGTGAATTGCCTCTTCCTCCGGCCAAGCCCTTCCACCGACGTATCGACGCACTTCGGAGTCCATGTGCATTTTTACGAACTCGTCTTCGTCTTGCGGTTCGTGTGACCTGAAGAGCAGCCGGTCTGTCTCGAGGAAGAACATTGGCGCAGCCAGCCGTTGAGAGTGAAGGAGTCACAGCATGAAATCAAGCGGCGGACTGGTGGCTGGTGGGCAGGAACAGCACGTACCCGAGCGGGTGCAGGTTCGCATATAATAGGAAGTTTGCCAGAGAAGTTTGCGGCGCCGCAGTAAGGACGAGCGGCGCGATGGGGAGCAGGGATGATACTCGACGTGGTGGAAATCCAGAAGATACTGCCGCATCGCTATCCGTT
Organism: Candidatus Acidiferrum sp.; assembly: GCA_049794595.1. Classification (GTDB taxonomy): domain Bacteria; phylum Acidobacteriota; class Terriglobia; order Acidiferrales; family UBA7541; genus Acidiferrum. The sequence goes on along the minus strand of JBARCY010000354.1, from coordinate 6,258 downwards.
TCTGATGGTGGACGCGATTCTGGAAATGGAGCGCCTGAAGTACATCGTCGGCGTCAAAAACGTATCCATCAATGAATCGCATTTTCAGGGGCACTTTCCTGGCAAGCCCATTATGCCGGGAGTGTTAATCATCGAGGCGATGGCGCAGACGGGTGGGTTGTTGCTCTTGCTCGAGATTCCTGACCGCGACAACAAGCTGTTGTATTTTGTGGCGGTGGACGGAGCGAGATTCCGGCGACCGGTGGTTCCCGGCGATCAACTGCGGCTGGAAGTGAAAGTGATTTCGTGGCGCGGGGACTTCTGCAAGCTCGAAGGCAAGGCCATGGTGGACGGGCAATTGGCCGCGGAAGCGACGCTGATGTGCAAGATGGTGGATCGCGACATGGGCGAAAAGGGCGCGAAGGCGGAAGAACCCGCGAAATGAGCATGATTGAGATTCATCCGCAAGCCGTCGTGGCCACGAGCGCGAAGCTTGCCCGGGGAGTCAAAGTTGGGGCGTACGCGGTTGTCGGCGACGATGTGGAGCTAGACGAGGGCTGCATACTTCATCCTCATGCGAGCGTAAGCGGGCCGGCGAAGTATGGGCGCAACAATGTTTTCTATTCGTTCTGTGCGATAGGCGGCGATCCGCAGGATTACAGCTACCGCGGCGAACGGACCGAGCTGGTTGTGGGCGACGCCAATATTTTCCGCGAGTACGTCACCGTCAGCCGCGGCACGGTGAAAGGCGGCGGCATCACTCGAGTTGGCAACGAGAATTTCTTTTTGGCTTACTCGCACGTAGGGCACGACGACCAAATCGGCAATCAGACGCTTTTCGTGAATGGCGCAACGCTGGCGGGGCATGTTGCGGTGGAGGATTTCGCTACCGTCGGCTCTTTTTCGGTCGTGCACCAGTTCTGCAGGGTTGGGCGGTACGCTTATGTTGGCGCCTGTACCGTGATTGTGCAGGATGTGCCGCCGTTTTCGCGAGTGGTCACGGAACGCGAGACGAAGAGTTACGGCGTCAATACGATCGGGCTGGAACGCAAGGGCTTTTCCAAGGAACGCTTGCAAACGCTGGACCGCGCTTTTCGCTTGTTGAGCAGGTCAAAGATGAATACCACGCAAGCCCTCACGGAGATGCGCGCGAAACTTGCCGGCTCTGACGACGTGCGGGAACTTATCCGGTTTATCGAAAGCGCCGAGCGCGGAATCGTGAAATAAGCAACGCCGCTGACCACTCATTTCATGCCGGATGCCACCACCAATACGCAAGGATGGGGACTCATCGCGGGAAACGGCCGGTTTCCATTTCTCGTGTTGGAAGGAGCGCGCAGCCAGGGAATTGAGATGGCCGTGATCGCCCTGAAAGAAGAGGCTTCGCCCGAACTCGAAAAAAGCGCCAAACGGCTGCACTGGGTAAGCCTCGGCGAATTGAGCAAGGCTATCGATTTGATGCACGAGGAAGGCGTCACGCAAGCGGTGATGGCCGGGCAGGTGAAGCACAACAAAATTTTCAGCGCGATTCGGCCGGATTGGAAGCTCGCGAAGCTGCTCTTTTCGTTGCCGCGCAAAAGTACCGACGCGCTGATCGGCGGAATCGCGCGAGTGCTTCAAGACGAAGGAATTCAACTGGTGGATTCGACATTATTCTTGAAACCGCTCTTGCCCGAGGCAGGAGTGCTGACGAGCCGCGGGCCCAACGAGCAGGAAAGCACCGATATCGCGTATGGGCACAACCTCGCGCGGCAAATCGCCGCAATGGACATTGGGCAAACTGTCGTAATTTCAGACCAGGCGTGCATCGCGGTGGAAGCCATGGAAGGAACGGACGAGACCATCGCGCGTGCGGCGCGCATTGCCGGAGGAAAGCCTTTGGTGGTGGTGAAAGTTAGCAAACCAGGACAAGACATGCGCTTCGATGTACCCGTGGTTGGTTTGCCAACCATCGAACAGATGAAGAGCTCCCGCGCGACGGCTTTGGCTGTGGATGCGGGACGCACCCTGCTGTTTGACCGTCCTAAATTGATTGAATTGGCCAACGCGGCAGAAATCGCTATCCAGGCCTTTGCGCCGCCCATGGGTGTGGAACCGAAAGGCGCCGCCGGGGGAACTAATAAAGAATGAGCGGGGCGGCAGGAGAATCGAGAAAAGTCCGCACCGCCGTCGTGGGAACGGGGGAGTTTGGGCGCAACCATGCGCGCGTGTATCGCGAGCTTGAGGGTGCCGAGCTCGTTGGCGTTTACGATAGAGATCAGGCGCGGGCGCAATCCATCGCCGTCCAGTTTCAAACCAAGGCGCTGCGAAGTCTCGAAGAAGTCCGCGAGCTTGCCGAAGCGGCCAGCATTGCGGTTCCAACCGTAGCGCACGCCGAAGTGGGCTGCCAGCTGCTCGAAAGCGGGCTGGACGTGCTGATCGAAAAGCCCATGGCGGTGAACCTTGGGGAGGCCGATGCGCTTCTCGAAGCGGCGAGGCGGCACGCACGGATTTTACAGGTGGGCCACGTCGAACGCTTTAACCCCGCCGTTGTCGCGGTTGAGCCCATTCTCAATCGGCCGCTTTTTTTTGAAGTGCACCGCTTGGGAGTGTTTACGCCGCGCAGCCTCGACGTGGAAGTGATTTACGACGTGATGATCCATGATCTCGATATTTTGCTGGCCCTCGTAAAGGAGCCGGTCACGGAATTGAAAGCGGTTGGTATTCCAGTGCTGACGGACAAAGTGGACATCGCGCACGTGCGGCTGGAGTTTGCGGGCGGCGCCGTTGCAAACGTGACAGCCAGCCGCGTTTCCACGGAACGCGTGCGCAAAATGAGATTTTTTCAACAGCACGAATACATCTCGCTCGATTACGCCCGGCGCGATGCGCTTCGCGTCGGTGTGAAGCGGCCGGGGCCGCAGCCTGAGTTTTCGTTCGAAAAATTGCCCGCGCCCGACGTCGAACCTTTGCACGCGGAACTCGAGGCCTTTCTCGAAGCCGTGCGCACACGCCGCGAGCCGCGCACCAATGGTGCTGCCGGACGCGCCGCTTTGGAACTGGCAAGCCGGGTGATGGCAAGCATCCAGGAACACGGGGAACGCGTCCAAGTAGCAGCATTCGCCTCGAGAGAGAAAGCAGGAAAATGATCCCCCGGACTTTGGTCCCGTTCGGCTCCCGTCTGCCCGACGCGGATGCTACCGCGACGCAGCGCCGCCGTCCTACGACGCTCGACGAACGCACGCTCATTCCGTCGATGCTTCCCATCGTCCAGTTGGACGGGAAATCCAACATCCCCAGGTCGCTCCCCCTGGAATCCATTGCCGCTCGCGTTGTTGTGCCTCGCGACATAAATCAGGAAGCTTACCAGGTCGTCGAGGACACTTCGACGCCCGTCCAGCCGACGGATATGGACGAGCGCATCGCCATCCCGAAAGGAGCTGCGCCGCCGGAAAAGATTGAAGCGCCTCTTGTTCCTCCGGCCGATCTCGTCGACCTCGACGTTTTCATGACCGGCGAGGTGAATCTTCTCACCAAGCCGCAAACGGAAGAAAAAACCAAGTGGGACCTGATTACACGCGTTTCGTCGGTGGCCTTCCACATCTTCCTGATTGCCGCCATTCTTTTGCAGGCAAAGCTATTTCCCCCGCATGCTCCGACGCAACAACAAATCGATCTCGCGAATAAACTATTGACGTGGATTCCGCCGGAAAGTTCCTATAGCCCCAAACCGAGGCCCGCGCCACCCGCGGTTCAGCCTCCGGTAGTGCATGTCGACCCGCGCGTTCTCCGCAATGTCGCTCCTCCCATCCCGCAGCCCGCGCCCCGGCCCGAACCCGTCCAGCCGAAGACGGAGTTGCCGGATGCGCCGACACCCAAAACGCAAGTGGCGCCGCCGGAAGTTCAGCCAACCACGTCCACGCCGAAGCCGGATGCGCCGAAAGCGCCGCTAAAGCTCGATACGCCAGACATGCCAACGCCGCAGCACGGGCTGGTGCTGCCGAAGAGCTCCTCGATTCAGGATGCCATTCACGACGCCGAACCGGCGCCGAATGAAGGTGGGCGAAGAGGCGCTGTGATCGCGCCGGGGCCGCGTTCGAGCCCTCCCGGCGGAGGCCCGGGACGAGGCCAAGGTTCTTTCGGGAATGGCTACGAGATTTTGACGCCCACGGAAGGCGTCGATTTCAGCGATTACATGCATCGGATGCTCGAAAACGTGCGGCGAAACTGGTATGCGGTGATGCCGCAATCGGCCTTGCTGGGAGATCGTGGCCGCGTCTTGCTTCGATTTAAAATCATGGCGAACGGCGCCGTTCCGATCAGCGACCCGCTCAACGAGATGAGTTCCGGAAAAGAGCCGTTGGACCGCGCCGCGATTTCGGCCATCCGTTCGTCCAACCCCTTTGAGCCGCTGCCTTCGGCGTTCCACGGCCCTTACATCGAGATTCGCATCATGTTCTTGTACAATTTGCCCATCGAAGACGCGTATAAGTGAAACTTGCCCGCCAACAGGTTCTCGGGAGCCTCCTGCTCGCTTTCCTTGTGCTTCTTGTGCTGCTGTTCCGCGCTTGGCATATTCTGTTTCGATGAACCCTGGCACAACTGAACTGCCTTTGGTCGCTGTGATTGGCCCTACGGCATCGGGGAAGTCCGCGCTCGGCGTGTGGCTCGCGGAGCGTTTCGGCGGAGAGGTGCTGGCCTGCGACTCGACGCAACTCTACCGCGGCTTTAACATTGGCACTGCCAAACCAGGGCTAAACGAGCGCCGCGGCGTTCCCCATCATCTCATTGATGTTTTGTCGTCTTCGGAAGAAGCGACCGCCGGCGGGTACCGCGAGATGGCGTTGACGGTGCTTCAAGACTTGCGGAACCGCGAGCGGTTGCCGATTCTCACTGTCGGCACGGGATTGTATTTGCGCGCGCTGCTCGAAGGACTGGCCGACGTGCCGCAGCGCTCTGAACAATTGCGCGAAAGGCTGCGCGCAAGCGCCGAAGAGCACGGGCCGGGCTATTTGCACCGCTTGCTCAAACGGCTCGATCCGGAGACGGCGCGGAAAATCGCTGCAGCCGACGAGCAGAAATTAATTCGCGCCGTCGAAGTATGTGTGCTAACACGGCGGCCGATTTCTGAGGTGCATCGCACGGGGCGTGCGCCGCTTACGGGTTGGCGCGCGCTGAAGATTGGATTGATGCCAACGCGCGAGGCGCTTTACGAGCGCATTCACTCACGCACGGAGGCGATGCTGGCGCGGGATTGGATGGAAGAAGTGCGAGGTCTGATGGCTAGTGAGTTGCCGGAAAACGCCAAGCCCTTCGATTTCATTGGCTATCGCGAGCTGCGTCAAGTTGTGCGCGGCGAGCAAAAACTCGAGGCAGCGCGCGTGGCGATTCAGCAATCCACGCGTCGCTATGCAAAACGCCAGTTGACGTGGTTCCGCAAAGATCCCGCCGTTCACTGGCTCGACGGATTTGGCGATGAGCCACGCGCGCAAAAGGAGGCGCGCGATTGGCTCTCGCAGCAGGGATTGGCGGAGTCGCCGAAGGAACGCTGAGCGCGTATAATACAAATAGGTGAAGAAAGACCCTCTCCTTCATGGCTCCCTCCGCACAATGATTGCAGGATTCGCTTCGTGACGAAAACTTCACAAACTGTGTCCACGGCTGACCGTGCTTTGCTCGTTGGTTTGGGCTGGAAGCGCGCGCCGCGCTTTCCCGGAATGCCCGCGGGCGAGCAGGGGCGTGAATCGCTCTTGGAACTCGTCGAATTGGCGCGCAGCGCTGGAGCGGAGATTGCCGGCACGGTTTTTCAGGTGCGCGAATCAGCGGACCCGGCGACGCTCGTGGGACGCGGCAAGCTCGACGAAATTCGCGCCGAAGCCACCGCGCACAGGGCCCCGCTGATTATTTTCGACAGCAACCTCTCTCCGATGCAGCAGCGCAACATCGAAGCTGCCACGGAGCGCCGCGTGATCGACCGCACGCAACTCATTCTGGATATTTTTGCGAAGCACGCGCGCAGCCGCGAAGGCCAGTTGCAAGTGGAGCTCGCGCAGCTGAACTACATGCTGCCTCGGCTGACGGGCAAGGGTACTTCGATGTCGCGTCTAGGCGGCAAAAGCGGCGGCGGTGGCTCAGGTGGTGCGGGCGGCGGGGCGGGACGCATCGGTGTTCGTGGGCCTGGCGAAAAGAAACTGGAAACGGATCGCCGGCGCATTCGCGACCGCGTCGGAAAAATTCAAAACAGCATCGAAGATATTCGCAAACAGCGCGCCTTGCGGCGTGAAGCCCGCAACGCCGTGC
>JBARCY010000353.1:0-14306 GCA_049794595.1 Candidatus Acidiferrum sp. | reverse complement strand
ATCGCCAACGACGCGACCGTCAAGGCCGGCGCTTTTTTCCCCATGACCGCGAAAAAGGTTATCCGCGCGCAAAATATCGCCATCGAAAATCATATCCCGACAATTTACTTGGTAGACTCCGCCGGCGTTTTCTTGCCCCTGCAAGAAGATGTTTTCCCCGATACGGATGACTTCGGCCGCGTTTTTCGCAACAACGCGGTCATGAGCGCGATGGGCATTCCTCAGCTCGCCGCCATCATGGGCATGTGCGTGGCCGGCGGCGCGTACTTGCCGCTAATGTGCGATCACATCTTGATGACCGAAGGCTCCGGATTATTCCTGGCCGGTCCCGCGCTCGTGCAAGCCGCCATTGGCCAAGTCACTTCCGCGGAAGATTTGGGCGGCGCGAAAATGCATTCGCAAATTAGCGGCACGGTCGATTTTCGCGAGCCGGACGACGACGCATGTATCGCGAGGATTCGCGCCCTCGTCGATAAGCTGGGTTCTCCCAATCCTTCCCCCTTCAGCCACGTCGCATCCCGCGAGCCGCTCTATCCAAGCGAAGAAATCTACGGAATTTTTTCCAGCGACCCCGCCAAGCAGTATGACATGCGCGAAATCATCGCGCGCATCGTGGACGCCAGCGAATTTGAAGAATATCGTGCCGAGTATGGAGCGACGGTTCTTTGTGGTTATGCACGCATCGGCGGCTGGGCCGTTGGCATCGTCGCAAATCAGAAGAAGCACGTACAGACCCAAGCACGCGGCTCGGACCAAAAACGCATGGAGTTTGGCGGCGTGATTTACACGGAATCCGCCGAGAAAGCCGCCCGTTTTATTCTCGACTGCAACCAGAACCGCATCCCTCTGATTTTTCTGCACGACGTGAACGGCTTCATGGTCGGCAAAGACGCCGAGTGGAGCGGCATCATCCGCGCAGGCGCAAAAATGGTCAACGCCGTCGCCAACAGCGTGGTGCCCAAAATTACGGTCATTTGTGGTGGCAGTTTCGGCGCAGGCAACTACGCCATGTGCGGCAAAGCCTACGATCCCCGCTTCATGTTCGCCTGGCCCACCGCCAAGTTCGCGGTCATGAGCGGCGATGCCGCTGCCAACACCCTCGCCGAAATCAAGCTCAAGCAACTGGAACGCGAAGGCAAAAAAGTCGACGAAAAAGCCCGCGCCCAACTCGTCGCCTCCGTCAAAGCCTCCTACGACAAACAAACCGACCCGCGCTACGCCGCCGCCCGCCTCTGGGTCGACGCCATCATCGATCCCGCGCACACCCGCGACGCCCTGATCAGCGCCCTGGAAGCCGCCGCGCTGAATCCCGTTATCCCCGAATTTAAAACTGGCGTCCTCCAAACTTGACCGATGCGGCGTCCCGGTCTCATTCTCTTGCTGGCTTCTTTGCCAACTTGGATTGCAGCTTGGCTACTCAGCCGTAGTTTCTCGGAAACGAACCGAGCTTGGGGATTCGAGATTCCGAAGCCAGATTTTCTGATTGGAGTCCAATGGGCTGCGACTATAGGTGGCCTCTTAGCTAGTTACTTTCTTTTGTTTGATTTCTTCGCTTGGCGGCGCAAGAGGAATGACAGAAAAAATCAATATAGTTGAATGTCCACGAGACGCTTGGCAAGGACTGCCGGAATTTATTCCGACGGAATATAAAGCGGAGTATTTAAAGCAACTCGTGCTCGCCGGATTCAAGCATATCGATGCCGTAAGTTTCGTTTCGCCAAAGCATGTGAGGCAGATGGCTGACAGCGAACATGTTATGTCAACACTCAGCGCTTCCCTTCCGGAAGGCGTCGAACTCCCGGAAATTATCGGCATCGTCGTGAACGAAAAAGGTTTGGCACGTGCGCTCGCTACTCCCGGCGTTACTACAATTGGCTATCCATATTCCATCTCGGCGTATTTCCGGCGAGCGAATGCCAACATGACACGCAACGAATCGCGCCTGCTCGTCGAAAAACTGCGCAAAGAAACTCTTGCCGCAAAAAAAGATCTCGTCGTTTATATCTCAATGGCTTTCGGCAACCCGTACGACGAGCCTTGGGGAGCGGAAATCGTCACGGATGCGCTCGACTGGCTCAAAGGAATTGGCGTGCGCACGGTGTCGCTCGCGGATACCGTCGGCACTGCTTCGCCGGAGTTGGTCGGCGGGCTCTATCGCGAGGTAAAAGATCATGTCGCCGGAATCGAGCTCGGCGTACATCTTCACAGCCGCCCTGAAAACGCCGAAGAAAAAATCCTGGCCGCCTACGAAGCCGGCTGCCGCCGATTCGATAGCGCCCTCACCGGCCTCGGCGGCTGCCCCTTCGCCGGAGACAATCTCGTCGGCAACATCGCCACGGAAGACGTCTTGGCCGCACTAAAAAAGGCCGGCGCCGATCCGGGCGTCGATTCCGAAAAGCTCGGCACCGTTCTCAATATGGCCAACGAGATTCGCGCAAAGTACGCACACGCCCCGCTGGTGAATTAGAATCCTCCGGAGGTTGAGCAACGAAGGAAGGAGGGGCATACTCCTAGCAGACAATGCCCATGCTGACGGCCGGGAACACCCATCACATCCGTGGACAACGCTAACACAAGAATTTTCTCCGAAACTTTTGGGGGTCAGGAGATTCGCAAGAATGTTTGAAACCTTAACTTTGGAATCTTCCGGCCAACTGGCCACGCTCACATTCAACCGCCCCGAAAAGCGCAACGCCATCTCCGAGCGCATGGTCAGCGAAATCCAGTCCGCTCTCGACACCATCGAAACCAGCCACGCGCGCGTGGCCATCATCACCGGTGCAGGCAAATCGTTTTGCGCCGGGATGGACCTTGAAACGCTGGCCATCATCGCCAATCAGTCCTCCGCGGAAAACATGGAAAATTCGCGCCGCATGGCAAAGATGTTCCGCCGCATCTGGAGTTTCTCCAAGCCGCTGATCGCCGCCGTGAATGGCGCTGCGCTGGCGGGCGGCTGCGGAATTGCGACGCTGTGCGATTTCACCATCGCGGTCCCCGAAGCGAAATTCGGCTATACCGAAGTGAAGATCGGCTTTCTGCCCGCGATCGTTTCCGTTTTTCTGACGCGGCAGATCGGTGACAAGCACGCGCGCGACCTCCTGCTCACCGGCCGCCTCATCGACGCCGCCGAGGCAAAAGCCCTCGGCCTCATCACGGAAATCGTGCCGCACGATCATTTGATGCAACGCGCTCACGAATTGGCGGACGTTCTGATCTCTGCCAGCCCCGTAAGCTTGTCCCGCGCAAAACGATTGTTAACCTCGGCGGCCGCCGCCAGTGTTGACGCCGATCTCGAGCGCGCCATCCTCGAGAACGCGCGCATCCGCTGCACGGCGGACTTCAAAGAGGGGCTCGCCTCGTTTCTCGAAAAACGCAAACCCGTTTGGAGCACGGACGTGGAATAATCCGCTCCGGCAAAGCCCGATTCTCAGGATTCAAAGGAAATGAGAATGATCGAATACCACGACGCGACAATACGGGTGCGCTACGCCGAAACCGACCAGATGGGCGTTGTCTACCACGCCAATTATTTTGTCTGGTTCGAAGTCGGCCGCGTCGAGCTAATCCGAGCGCTCGGCCTCGAGTACAAGCGCATGGAAAAGGAAGACGATTGCCACATCGTGGTCGCCGACGCGCATTGCCGGTATCTCTTATCGGCAAAGTACGATGAAGTGCTGCGAATCCGGACGCGCATCGCGGAAACGCGCAATCGCACCGTAAAATTTTCCTACGAAGTAATTCGAGATGCGGACCGCAAATTGCTCGCAACAGGCGAGACAACGCACATTATCTGCGGAAGCAACGGCCGGCCCAAAATGTTGCCGCCAAAATTTCAAGGTGCTTTCAAAACCGTCGTGGCGCCGCAGCCCGACCGGAGCGAGCCATGAGCATTGCCCCAAACGTGGTATTAACCGGCAACGACCTGACCTTCGATCAGCTCTACGCTGTTTCTCTGCGCGCCGAAACCGCTGGACTTTCTCCTATTGCGGTCGAGCGGATGAACGCATCCCGCGCCGTCGTTGACCGCCTCGTCGCTTCGGGAAATGTCGCCTACGGCATCAACACCGGTTTCGGCAAGCTCGCTTCCGTGCGCATTTCGGCCGAGCAAGTCCGCAACCTCCAGGTGAACCTCGTGCGCTCGCATTGTTGCGGCGTCGGCGCTCCGCTCAGCGAAGTAGAAACGCGCGCAATGATGGCCTTGCGCGCAAACGCCCTCGCCAAAGGTTTGAGCGGCGTCCGCCCGCTCGTTGTCGATACGCTTTGCGCGATGCTGAACGCCGGAGTCCATCCCGCGATTCCGTCGCAAGGCTCCGTGGGCGCTTCAGGCGATCTCGCGCCGCTCGCGCATCTTGCAGCGGTCGTCATCGGCGAAGGCTGCGCCACCTATAAAGGCGAAATTCTCGAGGGCGGCGAAGCGATGCGCCGCGCGGGAATCGAGTCCGTTTCACTCGAAGCCAAGGAAGGCCTTTCGCTTCTGAACGGTACGCAAGGCATGCTCGCCCTGCTGAGCCTGGCGCTCCGCGATGCCCAAATTTTGATCGATAGCGCCGACGTCGCCGCCGCTCTTTCGCTGGACGCCCTGCGCGGCAGCCCCGGCGCCTTTGACGCGCGCATCATGCACGCAAGGGCGTACCCGGGCGCTGCAACCACTGCGCGAAACCTTGCGCACTTGAACGAAGGCAGCCAAATCCGCGAATCCCATCGCTCGGCGGAAAAAGATCCGCGAGTCCAGGATCCTTACAGCGTTCGTTGCACTCCCCAAGTCCATGGAGCGGTGCGCGATTCGCTGGCGCAAGCACGAGAAATTGCTGCCGTTGAATTGAACAGTGCGACGGACAATCCCCTCGTTTTTATAAAAGAAAACGGTGCCGGCGACATCATCAGCGGCGGCAATTTTCACGGACAGCCTCTGGCCATGGCCGCGGACCAAGTAGCCGTGGCGCTGGCCACGCTCGGCGGCATTTCCGAGCGCCGCATCGAGCAAATGACCAATCCGCTGACGAGCATGCTGCCCGCATTTCTGACACCCGAGCCGGGCCTGAACTCCGGCTTTATGATCGCCCAAGTGACCGCAGCCGCCCTGACCAGCGAGAACAAAGCTCTAGCAACACCGCACTCGGTCGACTCCATCTCAACCTCCGGCAACCAAGAAGATTACGTCTCGATGGGCATGAGCGGAGCGCGCCGTCTCGCGCGCATGGTCGAAAATCTCCGCCATACGATTGCCATCGAACTACTCTGCGCTTGCCAAGGCATCGACCTGCTCGCCCCGCTGAAAACCGGCACGCTGGCGGCGAAAGCCTATGAATCTGTGCGCATGAAGTCAGCCAAGTTGACCCAGGACCGCTCTTTGGCCGCAGAGATCGAATCGGTTTCGGCGCTCCTAGCCGATGGCACAATCTCGCAAGTGTTGCGTTAACGCTCGGCGCCGCATTTCAATCGATAACCCCGATAAAACACCCGCCGAGCGCGTCCCAGGCGATCAATCCTCCGTGTCCGAAAAGGATGCCTCTCATCCCTCGACCTCCGTTTCGGTTGCATGGAAAATTCGCGGCCAAGCGAGAAATTCCTCGAGCGAGGCCGCGACTTGCTCGTTGGCCACCGGATCCGTATGCGCGAAAAACACCGGGCCGTCCGGCTGCCGGTCGTCGCTAAAGGGAGTCCAGTAGAAATTCCCTTCGCCATCCGTTGCAAAGCAGAATCCTTTTCCCCAACCTTGCGCCTTCAAGTCGATAGCAAATTTCTGACTCTCCAGATCAAGCGGTAAAAAAGCTTCGATCCATTCCGCGGGGTTTTTCGGCTCCGTCAAATTGTTCGGATCAGGGTCCGGCCGGCGAATCTCAAGCCGCTCCGTAAGAATGGTCTGGTGATCGTCGTAAAGCGTGAGAAGCCGTTGCGGAAGAATCGCGCCAATTCCCTGCTCGACTTCTTCGGGATGAGGATGCACTAATCGGTTTCGAAACGAATCGCGCGCCGCCTCGTGCTCCTCCGGAGTCAGCCGGTTGCCAAATTGATGAAGCAAGCGCCGGGTACCGAAAACGGCCACGAAAATGGCAAAGGCCACAACCAGCGGGCCAAAGGCCTCGGCGAGCAGAGTCTGCATCAGCGCATGATACTAGAAAAAAAAGTACGCGAGACACGAGTGTTGCACTGGACTTGCATGGCAGAAATGCTCAGGGAAGCGTGGGGTTTTCACGTCAAGCGGCGCCTAGGGGCGGGTACCGCCCACGGCATCGCGTCACCTAATGCGCGAGGGCGGAGCGGAGGAAGCTTAGGACTCGGTAGCCGGCAATGTAGCTGAAGGGAGCAAGCTCAAGGGAATAATGGCCGCAATGAAGTTCAAGGCTGCGGGGATGGGCACCGTGTCGCCTCAGGGAATCCAACATTTGGCGGCTTAGTTCGGGCAGCATCGTGGGGTCATACTTGCCGTAAACAAGAAAGGATTTGCGGTCCGCGCCCATGCCGCGCTCGACGTAGGGCATCGGGCTGATCGGAGCCCAATAGTCGCGAAGTTCGTCAACGGTGACGTGTTCGCGCAGGCCTTCCCAGACATGGTTCGTCGTCATGCCTTGGCTGACCACGTCGGCAAAATAAGTGGAGAAATGCAGGAAGCCGCCTGCTTTGATAGCGGGATCGTGCATAAGGGTGATGTATCCGACGGAGGAACCGAGGCTAGTGCCGAGAATGCCCAGGCGAGTGTAGCCCTGCTGCTCAAGCCAGCGAAGACATCGGCGGGCATCGTGAACGGCTTGGCGATTGGCCTGGATTGTCAAACCGATGTTTGGGCCGCAGATTTGGTCGGCCCGCTCGTGGCCCTTGGCCATGCGCCGATTGTGGTAGGGCATGCTCATTTTCAGGGCGGCGATTCCGAACCGTGCAACCCATTCGCAAAGGCCATCCTGGCCGTGCCATTTCGCGTTCCAGTTAGGGAGCACAAGGACAGCGCATCCCTTGGGGGCCTTGAACGGCAGCCTGTGGTCGTGTCGAGCGTGCCAGAGGCGAGCGTGGACCGTGTTGTTTTCGGGCCACGGCGATTCGATGGAGCTAGTAAACGTCAGGACGTTCTCGCCGTCGAGGTGATAGTCGGTCGCCGGGGTCGTGGTGAACCAGTCGGCACTTTGCTCGATGGCCTGTTCAGCGTATTGGCGAACAAATTCGCCTGGATTGGGATCGCGTGCGTCGCCGCCGATGTTTTCGAGCCCCCATTCGAAAGGTTGCACGCGGCGGTTATCGTCCGTGGTCCAGCGGCGGTGCTCGTAGCGGCGAATTTTTCGTTCAAACCAGTGCATGGCGAGAGTCGGCAGCTAACAGTTTACAGTCGCCAGTCCGGCAGGGGAAGTAAAGCAGAGAGCGACAGCACAGAACCAGGGGTGCAGGCCTAAAACAAAGCTAGTAGGTCACGCCGGGATTGCAAGAAGTCGACGGAGCCGTGGGTGCATGTGGTCCCGATTTCTGGCAACGAATTCTTCGTCCTTCCAGTCATTCCCAGTCACAGTCTGGCGACAGTTCTGCTTGCCACAATTACACTTCATTGAAAAACGAGGGTTGGACTCGATCAAAGCGTAATCGTATGAGAGCTCTTCACCCTTCTCGATGTTGCGGATGGCCACGAAGTCACCGTCTTCATCAAAGCCGCAGTTCCCCTCACAGCAGTGATTCAAGTACCACTCGATGGAAAGCCTGTTGAAGTCAAAGTCCGGGGGGGGAATAAAACCCTCTGGAGTCCCAACGCAGAATGCCATGATCTTGCGCTGGAGATTAGTATCCAATCGCGAATACTCACCCCACGAGACGAGTTCCGTGAAATCTTCCTCGGCAATCCCGTCCGCGACCTTTTGCCCCGCATTGAAACCGTGGAAGGCAAAAACTCCCACTCCTCCAAAGTCTATGCGGGAGGGTCTAAGTTCAAGCCGCACCCTTGGAATGCCTTCAATCATCTTCGTAGTGCTCTCTTCTCTCGGAGGCAATGAACATCTTTCGAGTTTGCTGAAATTCGGTTTCGACATCTTCTTTGGTCAAGAGCTCTGATCCGTCCCTTCGTTTCTGATTCCTCTCTTGCAGCTCAGTAATCAGCAGTCGATCGTAAAAAACATCAAGGTCCTGGTAGAGAGTCTGATCACCCTTAGGCGTCCACTTAGACCGTAACCTTTGAATTTCATTTTTGCAATAGAAACAGTACCGTCCGATGTACCAGCCAAACGTGTCCCATACGAGCTGTCTGGTGACGAATCGATTTTTCTCAAGCGTGCTCACCTTCTCCAAAAATTCGAGCACGTGTTCAATCTCATGAGGGTCAGGGCCTTCCTTCGTCCAGGCAGCTTTTCGGCTTTCGAGCATCTCGACAGAATTCCATTCTTTGTACAAATCCATCACCGCGCCCAAAACCATCTGCCGCGCGATGAGGTGCCCCTGCCACCAGACAACCGCTGCCGCTAAAATCCCCGCAAATAAAGCCACTTTGTCGGTCGTGGAAAGCACGGGTTTGCCCAACGCTACGCCTGACAACAGTATTAGCGTTCCCGAACAAATGGCTATCGAGAATATCCAGTAAAAGGGCGTCTGCCTTGCAACCCACACCCGGAAACTACACCAGTGCTTGCCCATTGTTGTTGACCTCAACTCGACGGGCGAAAATGGTTCTCCTCGGCAGAGAGTCTATCACAATTGATATCTTTGAGTTGATTAACTATCTTCATAAGACCCGACCGTCCGAACGGCCCCCGGATCGCCCTTCCCACACGGCAATCGTTAGGAATGGGGCACGGAGGTAGCCGGGTTTATTGAGGCACTGGGATAGGTGTGGGAGAGTAGTAGGCGCGGCCGAAAAGCGGCTGAACAAACCGTGGTCATTGCCTTCTTTTTTCTGTTCGGGATAGTGATTGGCAGCTTCTTGAACGTGTGCATCACACGCATTCCGGAGGAGCTTTCCATTGTTTCGCCTGGATCGCGATGCCCGCGCTGTAAGACGCCCATCAAGCCTTACGACAATGTGCCCGTCTTTGCGTGGCTGTGGTTGAGGGGAAAGTGCCGGTCTTGCGGGCTTCCGATTTCTCCCATGTATCCGCTCGTCGAACTTGTAACCGGGCTCTTGTTTGTGGGTTGCTTCCTGGAATTTGGGATTACGCAGGCCACGGTGAAATGGCTGTTCTTCGTCTGTTTGCTCATCATTTTGACGGTGACCGACCTGCGAGTTCGGCTCCTGCCGGACGTGATCACATGGCCGGGCTTCGCTGCGGGAATGCTCTTCTCCGCGTTTGTTCCTCCGAATGACGGCTTCGTTCCTCTCTTAAGTCTAAGATTTTTCCACCAGTTGCCGCCGGAGCGATTCCTGGGAGTCATCGAAGCGTTATTGGGCGCGGCGTTCGGCAGCCTGATGCTCTGGGGAGCGGCTACGCTGTACAAGCTCGTGCGCGGGCGCGAGGGCATGGGCATGGGCGACGTGAAAATGATGCTGATGGTGGGCGCCTTTCTCGGAGTGCGAAATGCGTTCCTCACGATTCTTCTCGGCACGCTCCTCGGAAGCGTGTTGGGAATAGGGGTCATCGCCACGATGTACGCCGGCGGCGCGGGGCGCCGGCTGGCGGAACGAGCGCGCCGGCGCGGCCTGGGTTCGGTGAACCAAATTCGCTGGTTTATTGCTAGCAAATATCATCTCCCGCTGGGGACTTTTCTAGGGATTGCGGCGCTCGTCGTGATGTTCGTCTTTTCTTCTTTCTCGATTGATCTCGGGCCGGGATTGCGCTGAGGTTCATTCCGATGGGAGGCGAATTCAGGCAATGACGTTCGCAGCATTCCAAGCCGGGGGCACACAGCACGTTTGGGAAATCGCCATTGGCATGGCTGCGGGAATCCTTGCCCTTGTGGGAATCATTTTTTTCTTGCTGCGAAAATTTTTTCAAAGCACCCAGGAATCTCACCGGGAAAACATTTCCACGGCTGCGCCCAGAACGGAAAATCCTTCGGCGTTCATGACCGCGTCGATGGAAGGGGTCATCCGGCAACTGCGCGACCAGGAAAAAGAGCTCGAGCGTTTGCACAAGATCGAACGAGAGCGCGCCGAACATACGGAACGGCTCAGCGAAGAGGTTACGCGCAACATGCCGGCGGGCCTCGTGGTGGTGAACTCGACCGGCATTATCTCCAGCGCGAATCCGGCGGCGGAACAGGTGCTCGGCATCCAAACACTGGGCTTTCGGCGGTACAGCGAAGTGCTCGGCGAAAAATCGGACCTGACACGCTTGGTTGGTGAGTGCCTGACGAAAGGAAGCATTTTCCGCCGAGAGCAAGTCGAGCACGAGGCGCCAGGAGGCGAAACGCGGTTACTGGGCGTGACCATTTCTCCGATTCGCCGTGGCACAGAGAAGATCAACGGAGCGATCTGCTTGTTGACGGATTTGACGGAGTTGGCGGCCTTGCAGCAGCAGATTCAACTTAAAGAAAGCCTCGCTGCGGTTGGCGAGCTATCCGCCGGAATCGCGCACGAGTTCAAGAACGCTCTGGCGACGATTTCCGGTTACGCGCAGATGATCAAGGCGGAAGCGATCACGGGCGAAGTGGCGGACTCGGCCGAACGCATACTCGAGCAAACACGGAATATCACGCATGTGGTAACGGAGTTCTTGAAGTATGCGCGGCCGTTGGAAATTAGCAGCGAACCTGTGGCGCTCGAAGGGCTTGTCGAGCGGGTCGTTTCCGAAGTAGCCGAGGCGATGCCGCAGGTGCGGATTCGATTGGAAGGGCCGCTGGGAAGCGTGGCCGGAGACGAAGGTCTGCTGCGCCAGGCGCTTCTGAATCTCGCACGGAACGCGGCGGAGGCTTGCGTTGAGGCGGCGAACGGCGGGCGTGTGATTCTGCGCGGCGAAGTCACGCGGCACGACGAGGGCGGCATTCAAAAAATTACGGTGTTCGACAATGGGCCGGGAATCACACCAGCGACGCTTCCGAAGCTTTTTCGCCCATTTTTCACGACGAAAGCGAAGGGCACGGGGTTGGGATTGGCGGTGGTACAAAAAATCATCGTGCAACATGGCGGCACGGTGGAGGCGCGGAACCGGCCCGAAGGGGGCGCTGCCTTTATCGTTACGCTACCGGTGTGCCGGAGCGTCCCGGAAGCGGTAGAATTGAAGAAGGACAGCATCTAAGTAAAGGCTGGGGAATCCAGCTCGCCCCGGAGAGGTGGCGTACTATGCGTGTCACGAATTGGATGAAGGCTTCGATTTTTTTGGCTGGCGTGTGCCTCGTCGGCGTTCCCGCGTTTGCGCAGCAGCAACAACAAGAGCAGCAGGGCGCCGGGCAGCAGCAAGCGCCCGACCCTGTGGCAGAAGCCGCGCGAAAGACGCGTGAGCAGCAGAAAACTGCGCCAAAACCCAAGAAAGTTTATACCGACGACGATATAAAGCCGCGAACGGATTCGAGCAGCGCGAGCGCAGCGGCTGCACAGGGTAGTGGCTCACAGGCGGCCTCGGATAACGGACAGGGCGCGGCAGCGAATGGCACGGACGCGGCCAAGGGAGGCGCGGACGCAGAAACGACGTGGCGGAAGCGGTTCGCGGATCAGCGCGAGAAGATTGCCACGGCGGAAAAAGAGCTGGACATTTTGCAACGCGAAGACGATAAGGCCCAGGTGCAATACTACAGCGATCCGCAGAAAGCGATGACGGAGCAAAACACGCGCAAAGACATCAACGACAAAGACGCGAAGATCGAGCAGAAAAAGCAGGAGATCGCGAACCTCAAGCAGCAACTCAATGATATGGAAGATGAGCTGCGTAAAGCCGGCGGCGATCCCGGCTGGGCACGGGAATAGTGATTCCGTATTCCGTGATCCGCGTCCCGTGTTCCGGGCCGGTGCTGTCCGAACAAAGCTGGCATCTAACAACCGAAAGCTCCCAGTTAACAGCGGCCAATTGAAGACCAGCCAATGAACATCTGCGGCCTTCGCGTGTGTCTCGCATGCGACGATCTGGGCTGTGACTGCTAAACGTTTTTGCCATTCCCTTTTTGTGGCGTAGTTGTTGCTTCCCTTCTCTACACATCCGCTGCGCGTTCCCGCAGGGGTACCGCCTGATTCGTGGTAGAAACGAGAGAGATGGAACCTCTTCTTCTTGTTGAAGATAAGAACGAACTGCGGGCGATGCTGAAGAAGGCATTGGAACGCGCGGGCTATGCCGTGGACGAGGCTCCCGATGGAACGACCGCGATTCAGAAGGTGCGCGCGCGGCGTTACCTGATGGTGATCACGGATTTGAAGATGCCGGGCGCGTCCGGGCTGGACGTTTTGCGCGAATCGAAGCAGGCGGACGCGACGATACCGGTGTTGCTGCTGACGGCGTTTGGGTCGGTCGAAGAAGCAGTCTCGGCGATGAAAGAGGGGGCGTTTGATTTTCTTCAGAAGCCGGTGGACCTGGACCACTTGAAATTGCTGGTGCAGAGAGGGACGCGACAGCAGGAAATGCAGAGGGAAAACCTGCTGCTGCGCGAGGAGTACACGGCGCGGTATGGATTTCCGCGGATTGTGGGCGAGCACGCGGCGATCCGCGAGATCAGCACGCAGATTCAGAAAGTGGCGGCGACGGATTCGACCGTGTTGCTCTTGGGCGAGAGCGGGACGGGGAAAGAGTTGTTTGCGCGTGCCGTCCATCACCTTTCGCCACGGCGTGAGCAGCCGTTCGTGGCGCTGAATTGCGCGGCGATTCCCGAAGGGCTGGTGGAAAACGAGCTGTTTGGGCATGAGCGCGGGGCGTTTACGGGAGCGGGCGCGCGCAAAGTGGGCAAGCTGGATTTGGCGCATCGTGGGACGCTGTTTCTCGACGAGATTGGCGAGCTGCCGCTGGCGATCCAGGCGAAGTTGTTGCGAGTACTGGAGGAGAAGAAATTTGACCGCGTCGGCGGCACGCAGACCGTGGAAGTGGATGTGCGGATTGTAGTGGCGACGAACCGGAATTTGCAGAAGCTGGTGGAAGAAAAGCTGTTCCGCGAGGATTTGTATTTCCGGATTTCGGCTGTGCCGATGACGATTCCGGCGCTGCGCGAGCGCGGCAGTGATGTGTTCTTGCTGGCGGAATATTTTCTGGAGAACTTTTCCAGAGAGTTCAAAAAGCCGGGGCTGGAACTGTCGGCAGAAGCGAAGGAGCGATTGCTTGGGTATCGCTGGCCAGGAAATGTGCGCGAGTTGCAGAACACCATGGAACGGGCCGTCATTCTGACGGATGGACTGAGTATCACCGCCGAGGACCTGCAACTTCCCGCCACGAAGCCGGACGCCAGCCAATTGCCGGCAGGGATGCTGCCGGAGCAATTTAGCTGGGAAGGCAGCCTGGAAGAAGTGACCGGGCGGGCGGTCGGCCACATCGAGCGCGTGCTGCTCGAGAGCACTTTGCGCGAGTGCAAATGGAACAAGACGCGGGCGTCGGAAAAGCTGGGTGTCTCTCCTAAGACCTTGCTGGCGAAGCTGCGGAGCGCGGGGCTGGAAGAGTAGAGGGCGCTGCCCGTGGCGCGTGTTCCGTGATCCGTGCCTCGTGAATTCAATCGGGGTAACTCCAGAGAAAACAAGGGGCGGATTTTGGTTAACCGTAATCGGCCCCCTCCCCCCGGTTTTTTTGTAAACGTTCATTCTAAAGGAGATCAAGTCGGGCGGAATCAACACTTGTGGAAGTGTTGATTCTAAATGAGTTAAGTATTGGCCGTTTTTGCAAAATGGTAATAGGGTTGGACTGGAAGATTTTGTACGAATTGAGATGGTCGCGCGGCGATCAAGTCGGGGGAAGGAGCGGAGGCGGGCGTCTCGGGGCAGTCGAGTTCCAAAATGGGAAAGAGGGGCGAGGTGGCGACTCAAATTCACACAAAAATATAGCACGAGTTAGTTATATTGTCAAGAAGATTATAAGTCGTTGCAAAAGAAGAGATTAGAGATCGGGCGGCAGGAAAAGGGGGAATGTCCCGTCTGTCCCCGTCCCCGTCGCCCCGTCCCCATCGCGCCCTACGCAGCCGGGCTGCGTCGCAATTCGAGATAGGCGGAGACCAGTCCCCAAATGTACAGGGCAAGCAAAGCCAGCAGGCAGAACGTGCCGAGCCGGACGTAGCGATCGACCATTTGAAGAGCTGTCCAGCCGTACATTTCGGTGAGCAGGCTCGGATCGGAAAGGTTCACGCCCTCGATCTCGCCAAACGGAAGATTTTCGATCGGCCCTCGCCACATCAGGAATACGTGCATGAAGCTGAGGGCGCCGATGGCCAGAAGTCCCCAGCGCAAACCCCAGCTTTTGTACAGACGGCTTTCGCGCGGCGCGTAAAACGTGGCCATCAGC
>JBARCY010000352.1:0-7310 GCA_049794595.1 Candidatus Acidiferrum sp. | reverse complement strand
TTCGATTGAGTGCATCCATCAGAAGCGTTTCCCCGTGGCGTTGGCCGCGAAACGCGGTACTGACGGCCAAGCGCCCGATGAGCGTGGTGGGAACCATCGGATATTTTGGCAGTTTCTTTGCAAGGTGTTCGGGAACATTTGCAAGCTGCACGGCGTACTGCGAAAGGGTGTAGTACCCGGCGATCTCCCTGCCATCGGGCGTCAAAACAAAAGAAACCGCAGCGTGCTTCTTGAGGTCCTGGCCCGCCAGTACTTTAAGATAAAGATCGAGAGAATCGACACCGCAGGAAAAAGCGGACCGCTCATGCTGAGGGCCGAGTAGTTCAATGCGGAATGCGCGGTTTTCGGCCCGGCCATTCAACTACTTGGCCATTCCTTTCTTGTATCGCTTGGCGGCAGAACGCGCGGCTGCATTGGGAGTGGGAGGATTCAAGATCGCATTCACAAAAACGTCCCGCGCGCGGTCATGCAACGTCAGAAGCTCGAAGTCCTTGATAGCTTCCGACGCCGCTTGCTGGGCGCTGGCTACTACGAATTGGGTAACACTGAAGCCCCGTAAGGCAGCGGCGCGGGCGATCAGATTCTTTTGTTCCGAGGTGAGACGCGCTTCGAGGCGCTCTGCTTTTCGCGATCGGCGATTTGTTATCGCATGTCCCATAGGATTTTCCTCAGCAGATAACTGTACGGCAATTCGCCGTACAGGTCAAGGAATGCGAAACCGAATCGTCACTTCGACTGGAGCTGTTTGACGCTTTCGAGGAAGACGTGGCCGGTGATGGCTAGGGTTTTGGGGCTGATTTTGTCGAGAGTGTCTTGCGGCGTGTGCCAATAGTAGACGTCGCCGCCGGGGCCGTTATCGAGGTCGATGACATCCACCGAGGGGACATGGCGTTTCAAGAAGGATTGATGATCGTCTTCGACGGCCGAGGATTCGTCGATGAAGACGTTTCCGTAGCCGAGCTTTTTAGCGACGCCCCAAACTAGATCGACGAGCGCTTTCGTCGAGTAAGTTTCGCGCTTAAAGTGCGGGGTGCGCGTGCCGACGAGGTCGGCGAGAAGAAATGCGCGAATCTTGGTGAGGTCGCCACTGATGGCGAAGCGCGCGGCCATTTCGCGGCTTCCATAACAATTATCGGGATCCTGCCATTCGGGGCGGACGGCTTCTTCCCCGTCAAAGAAGGCGATCCAGACGGCGAAGCGGCCATGTTGCGAGCACAGGTTTCGGGCCAGCTCGAGCATCACGCCAGTCGAGGAGCCGCCGTCGTCTGCACCGACAAAATTTTCGAGGCGCTTGGTGTCGTAATGGGTGCCGAGCAGAATAATGCCCGGCTTTTCGCCAGGAATCTTGACGAGAATATTTTTCATGGGCAGGCGGCCCGCGGGCGTATCCGAAGTGAAGGAATCGACATCGGGGGTACAGCCATAGCTTTTCAGTTCAGAGAGGATGTAGTCCTGCGTTTGCGCGATGGCGGGGGAGCCGGAAGGACGCGGGCCGAAGGAAACTTGTTTGGCGACGTCGGCGAAGGCGCGGTTGCCATCGAAGCCGTCCGTTTGGCTGGGCGGAGGAGCCTGGTCGGCGGCCTGGGGCGCGGCGGTGGTGACGGCGCTCATGAACGGCGCATCCTTCGCGGCGGGCTGCGAAAGGTCGGCTTTGGCTTTGCATCCGGCAAGGGCAAGAAAAAACGCGAACGCGCAGATCGAAGCGTACAAAATATTTTCAAGCGGGAACTTCATCTAGTGAGCCTCCGCGGTTTCCGCCAAACGGCGTTTTCGCTTGCGCACGACCAACCAGGACACGCCAACTCCGAGAAAGTACAACGCGACCAACACCAACATGAAGAGGACCATCGTGGTGGCATCGGGTGTAGGAGTCAGGACGGCAGCGAGGATGGCAATTACCAGAAGAGCGTAGCGAAAATTCTTGATCAGGAACTGGGGCGTAACGATGCCGAAGAGCGAAAGGAAAAAAATGAGGACGGGCAATTCAAAAACCAGGCCGAGCCCGAGAAGAATGAGAAGAATTAGGTCGAAGTATTCATTGATGCTGATGAGCGGTTCGACGGGGCCTTTGAAGCTGACAAGAAAATGCAAGACGTAGGGAAGGGACACGAAATAGCCGAAGGCGATGCCTCCGATGAACAGAAAAACGGTCGAAAATAAAAACCCAGTGATGGCGCTTCGTTCATGCTTATAGAGCGCGGGGGCGACGAAGAGCCAAATTTGGTAGAGAATCCACGGCGAGGCGATGACGATGCCGAGATAAATGCTCAGGGTTATGAGCAGATTTAGATAGCCGGTTGGACTCGTGTAGATCAGCTTGTCTCCGAGACCGGCGTCTTTGAGGGCCTTGATCATCGGCTTGGTAATCCAGACGACGAAGTAGGGCGCAACGAACCAGCCGATGGCAGCGCCAATCAAGATCGCGACGATGGAATTGATAATGCGTTTGCGGAGCTCGACCAGGTGCTCGAAAAAAGTCATCTGGGCGCCGGGCTCTTCCTCGCGGTGCACGATGGGGGAATCAGACTGGCTGCTGTTGGTCATGAGAGGGGGCTTGAGAAGGCTGCTCGATCGCTTCAGCGGATGCTCCGTTCGATGGCTCTTCGGCGGCCTGAGCCGGCTCAGGCTCGGAGCGAGGCACCGATTCCGCAACCGGGGTCACGACGAGTGCTTCCGTAGAGCGAGTGTCCGCGTCTAAGTTGTTTGTGGTGGTTTCGGCGCCAGGCAGCGCGGCCAGCGTGGCCGGCTGTACACCCGCTGCGGCAGAGGCAACCGCAGCTTCGGCGGCCTTCTTGCGCTCGGCCTGGAGAGCTTGACGCTCAATATCGCGCATTTCCTGTTCGAAGGCGCTCTTGAAGTCGGTGGAGGCTTTGCGGAATTCCGCCATAAGCTTGCCGAGGCCGCGGGCGAGTTCGGGGAGCTTCTGAGGCCCGAAAACAACCAGGACCACAATGAAGAGCACGATCATGTGAGTCATGCTGAGCATGGTGATAGGTAGCCGCAAGAGGGCCTGTTGGCATCATAGAAAGGGCGTCCTACGGTGTCAAACCACACTTTAGGGTGTGCTATAATTTGAGCTGCAGCGGATTGGCGAGGACAGGATGAAATCAGAGCGCCGTGGGCTGGTTCTAGTCGTTTCCGTCATTGTCATTTCAGCAGTTCTTGGGGCTATCTACGGTCCCAACGTGCGCGCCACGACATCCTCGGCCGAGGATGAAAGCACGGCGCTGCAGCAGTTCACCAACGTGCTGGACGTGGTCCAGACGAACTATGCCGAGCCGATCGACGTGGACAAGGCTGTCTATCAAGGCGCCATCCCGGGCATGCTGCGCGTGCTGGACCCACACTCAAGTTTCTTCGATGCGCGGCAATTTGCGCTGCTTCGCGAAGACCAGCGGGGACGGTATTACGGGGTGGGAATGATCGTCGCACCCAAAGAGAATCGGACCGTGGTGATGCAGCCCTATGTGGGCGCGCCAGCGTTCAAGGCGGGAATCCGGCCGGGCGACGTAATTATGAAAGTGGATGAAAAGTCCACAGACGGGCTTACCACGACGGAAGTCGCCGATTTGCTGAAAGGGCCGAAGGGTACCGTCGTCAAGATTACGATGAGCCGCGAAGGCTATGCGCAGCAACTTGTGTTTACAGTGACGCGCGATGAAATTCCGCGGCACTCGGTGGACATCGCGTTTATGCTCAAGCCGGGAATCGGCTACATCAGCCTTTCGGGGTTTAACGAGACCACGGACCGCGAACTCTCCGACGCTCTGACCCAACTGCATGCCACTACTTTGGACGGGTTGATTCTCGATATGCGCGGGAATCCTGGCGGGCTGCTGAACGAAGCGGTCGCCGTCGGAGACATGTTCCTGGACAAGAATCAACTGATCGTCTCGCACCATGGGCGGTCATCCCCGGAGCGGCGTTACTTTGCATTACGCGGCAATCAGGGAATGACCACACCGCTGGTCATTCTGGTAAACAACAATTCCGCCTCGGCCACAGAAATTGTTTCGGGAGCGGTGCAGGATCACGATCGCGGGCTGATTGTGGGGGAGACGACATTTGGGAAGGGTTTGGTGCAGACGGTTCAACCTCTGAGTGAAAATACCGGGCTGGCGCTGACCACGGCGCGCTATTACACGCCGAGCGGCCGGTTGATTCAACGCGACTACAAGTCGGTCTCGCTCTATGAATATCACTACGAGCGAAAAGTTCCAGAGCATCCCACAGAGATCAAACTTACGGATAGTGGACGGCAGGTGACGGGCGGCGGCGGAATCACTCCGGATATTGTGGTTGCCGCGCCGAAGTTCAATCACTTCCAAGAAGAGATGTTCCGCGCGGATGTTTTTTATCCGTTTCCAGGCGGCGTGGGAGGATTTACCCGGTTTTACATGGGAACCCGGCCGACCATCACGAAGGAATTCGCGGCGGACGACGAGGTAGTGAGGACCTTCCGCGATTACCTGACGAAACACAACGTGCACTACACCGAGCCGGACATGACCGAGAATCTGGATTGGGTCAAGCGGAAGATAAAGGAAGAGGTATTCTTCTCGACGTTTGGAATGCAGGATGAGCTGAAGGTTAAGCTTGAAGCGGATCCGCAGGTGCAGAAGGCTGTGGAAGCTATTCCGCAGGCCCGCGCACTTTATGAAAACGCGCGAAAGATCGTTGCGGAGCGCGCCGGCGTGAACGGCAGCCTCGACCGGCCTTAAGATCCGGTCTCTCGCTTGTCTTAACTGCTTCGGAGATTGCGCCGGAATTATTTAGTTTGCATTCGAGCGGATTTGGCGCCGCCAAACTCGATTCCCCTTTGCATTTTTGCAAACCGATCGGACACTCTCGGACAGCTTCAGTTGGCAAGGTGAGGAGCGTCTGCTAAGATTTTGTAGCTGCTCATGGGCGAGTAGCTCAGCTGGGAGAGCGCCTCGTTCGCAACGAGGAGGCCGGGGGTTCGAATCCCCTCTCGTCCACCATCGTTTCAATCACCTATGCAGTTTTCCGTACCAGATGCAGTAGGCCAGGTTGGCCAACCGGAAGCACAAACCCCGCTCCCACACGCTCGGCCCGATCCAAATGTTAAGTACGATCCTTGAGAAGTTTCACGTACCTCTCGGATACGTGTGCCGGTACTCGGAATGCGGGTTTCGCAACTGAGACTTTTGACCTTTCCTCGCTCAAATACTCGATTCGTCCCTTTGAAACGCACCCACTTGAATACCCACCTATCTTTGAGGATGCCTTTCCTTGATCTCGAGTCGGCTGTCGTCGGAGGCAGCGATGCTTGGATCACAAAAGGTTTCGTGCCGACCAACTTTCTCGAGGGCCGCGAAAAGGCTTTTCGAGACAGAAGACTTGACAACGTATCCCAGAGCACCCGCACGGAATGCTTGCGTGGCCATTTGAAGCGTTTCGTGCTGGCTCAAGATGACTACCTCGATTTGCGGAAGAATGCGGCGGATTTCCCGCGTGGCCTCGAAACCATTCAAATTCGGCATGCTGAAATCCATTAGGATAAGATCGGGAAGCAACATTTTTGCCTTTTCTATTGCATCGAGGCCGTCCACGGCCTCGCCACACACGTCAAAGTCTCCATTGGTCTGCAGAAGAGACCGCACCCCTTTTCGTACCACTTCGTGGTCATCCACTATTAGAACTCGCAATCAGCCCCCCGGTCAGTGTGGAAAACCCTAGCACAGCCTTCCAATACCGGGCTGGATAGCGTGCTGCTTGGCCGATTTACGCGGCATACATAATTTGAAGGCATGGCGCACCGAAGAAGGAAGGCTAACATTTGTCGAAAGGCGGTCATATACAGCATTTATGGTATGTCAGAATCGAAACCGCATAGGCTCTCTTCCTGTTGCACATCCCTGTCCTCCTTCCTGTTCCTAGGGTTTCGCTGGTATTCCCGGCCTTTGGGCGGTGATATATAAGTGGATTGCGAACCTAGGCTTCTATGGACCTGCGAATCCTCGTGGTGGATGACTCCGTGAGCATGAGGCGAATTATCGCCACCATCGTGGGTTCGCATTCCGGCTGGTCGATATGCGGCGAAGCGGAATGCGGTTTGTCCGGAGTCGAAAAATTCCAGGAGCTGAGTCCGGACCTGGTGCTACTGGATTTTGGAATGCCTGACATGAATGGGATTGAAGCGGCTTCGCGGATGTCCACGGCTAATCCAACCGTGCCGCTTATCTTATTTACTGTATGGGATGTGGAAGGTCTTGAGCGAATTGCAGCCAAAGCAGGTATCTGCGCGGTTGTGCGAAAGAGCGAGGCTTGGAAATTGATAGCACAGATCGAGACGGTGTTCGCGCAACGGTTCAACCAGAGGATTCAATAGAACTCGTTTTCATCTAAGGTTGGCTACAGTAAAAACCCTATGTTCTCGGACTGTGCTTCTGTCCTATAAAAATGGATGGGGTGTCAGCTATTGGGGTTGCGAATCCTGATTGTGGACGATTCAGAAGCAACGCGACGCCTTCTGCGCGCTATCATAGGCACACGTCAATGGACCGTCTGTGGAGAAGCCGAGAATGGCCTCGCAGGGGTTAGAAAGTTTGAGGATCTAAAGCCAGACTTGGCTGTCATTGACTTGGCCTTGCCGGACATGAATGGTATTGAAGTAGCCAAACTCATGTCCTCCAGGGACCCCGGCGTACCTCTGGTCCTGTTTACGATTCTGGATGTGGAAGGGCTCGAGGGCCCCGCTCGCAAGGCCGGGATTTGTCAGGTCGTTTCAAAGGCCCAAGTGTGGGATCTTATCAGGAGTATCGATGCTGCGGTGATTCAGTCCCAAAGGCCGAAGCACCAGCCGCCCGATATCAGTGGCTGAAGCCCCCCGAAGCAGCTAAATGTTCCGCGGAGCTGGGTGCCGCGGATTTGACAGGAATGACTGCCTCCAAGAGGGTCCCGGGATTGCCCTTTCGCAATCGCAATTCGCCGCCCAATTCTTGGACGCGTTGCCTCATTCCCGCGATGCCAACACCAAGTTTGTCCGCTTCAAAATCCGCGATGGAGTCCGGAATGCCCTTTCCATCGTCATAAACTTTGATAACTATTTGGCCCTCTCTTACCACCAAATTAAGACTGGCTCTTCTCGCTTCGGCATGGCGGTATACATTGGTAAGCGCCTCTTGAACGATTCGAAATATGGTGGTTTCTAATTCTGATCCGAAGCGAGGAAAGTCCTCCGGTTGTACTTCCAATGAGGTTTCGAGCCCGCTTCGCTTGGTCAGTCCGTCCAAAAACCATCGAAGGGAGGACTGAAGGCCGATTTCGTCGAGCATGGGTGGATGCAG
>JBARCY010000351.1:0-22216 GCA_049794595.1 Candidatus Acidiferrum sp. | reverse complement strand
TTGCTTCAATCGAACAAACAAACCTATATCCCGTTGAGTGGCCTTACCGGAAACTGACCCACTACCCCGCGCCGGGTAGCGGGTCAGTTTCCGGTAACCCGACTGTTGAAATTTTGGAATGTTCAATGAACCGTCGATGAGCGATCCATCCGGCGGATATAGTCTTGAACGGAATACCTCACGTGAGCCGGGCACGCCTCACGTCATAGCGGACGAGGGTCGTTAAGCCGAGACTCGCCGAGGAGATCAGCGAGAATCCATGCTGTTCCGGCAATCGCGAAGGTCTCGGCGATTTCGCTCCAATTCGTGTGACTGCGGGGAGTCGAAAGAAGCAACGGTACCCACACGAGTAGCCCAAAGAGCATGAGCATCAATGTCAGCAGGCGAGCCGCGAGAAGTGTCATGAGATTCGTAAGAAGAGCCAGAGCCGCGAGCGCGAACAAAACAGTCGTCGTTACCGCCCAAAACATCTGACTTGACGGAATCCACTTCGGAACAAAACCGGCCGTAGATTGAAGATAAAACGCCTGTTCGAGGGTAAACGAAGCGGTACAGATGCCCAAAAGAATGCGGCCGATCCGATGAATCGTTTCCGGTGACCATGCCGACGACATGCGCGCATAAACGAGCACCGCTCCGGTCACAAGTGAGAGCTGCTCGAAGAAGTTGCCCCAGCTATTATAGATCCGCGGTGCGGCAATGATTCCTGGCACGCACTGCAGGGCGAAGAGAAGAAAAACCGCACCAAGGACAACTGCGCCCACTTTCGCGGCCCGACGGAACTGAATCGCAGCGCCGCCGAAGATCAGGGCAACGGCGGCAGCGTAGACAAGGTAATGCGGTTGATGCCAGCCGTTGTAGTCGTGCCAGGCCAGCACGACGACGCCAGCGGCCAAAACGGCCACTCCATACACATGACGGCCGAAGTTCGAACTAGGCGTTGATTCGCTCATATGTTTTCAATCCCGTTCCCGCAGATGTGCCACGATGCGGGGGAGCCGATCGCCGGTAACGTTCCTTTGAGCAACCGGGGGACCGCAAAGGATGCACCGAGCTTTATACAACGGGATGGTGCAAGGGTCTAGTGCCACAACGCTGGAGTGTGAAGGAGCCACTCGATCTTGAAGCGCCGCGAAAGCATCGTTCTACACTCTTCGTGTAGCCCACCCTTTGGAGGATGGAGGGCACTTACCGGTTCGCGCGAATCGGCTGCGGCGGGCGAATCCGGCGGAGAGGCTGGTATACTTTCGGCGGATATCGTGATCTGGCAACTGGCACGAGCCTAAGTTTCTGGGTTTCTGTTGACGTCATGGATTTTGCCAGGACTTTGCCTATTTCTTCTGGAAATGTCCGGGGACGCATTCGCACGGCGGGGCCTTTGAGAACGTATTCCGCACGCATTCTGTTTGTTTTGCTACTGGGATTGGGGGCTAATCTCGGCTCGGCGGCGCAATCCACTTCATCGTCAGGGGCGCAGCCCAGTATCAATGAAGAAGTCCGGGCAGCTTATAGCGCAGGAACCGCGGCGGCTGCGAAGAACGACTTCAAGACGGCGGAAATGCAGTTCGAGAAGGTGGTTCGGCTTGCGCCTCAGATCGAGGAGGGCCACAGCGCGTTGGGCACGATCTTGATGCGTCTCGGAGAATTTCCTCAAGCGATCAAAGAACTGGAAAAGGCTATTGAGCTGAAGCCTGCGGATATTTCTCCGAGGATCAATCTCGGCTTGGCGTACGAGCAGATTGGCGCTAACAGGAAAGCGATCGTTCTGTTCAAGGGCGTCGAAGCAACGGTGCAGGCCAAGGCCGGTTCGGATGCTCCCTCGGCGCTGCCTTCATACGTGCTGGAAGCTTATGCCCGCTCGCTGGCTGCCACGGGGCAGATCAATGCGGCAACCGCAAAGATGAAGGCCGCCGTTGCTGCAACGCCGCAAAATGCAGAGCTGCATGATGCTTTGGGCTCGCTGGATGCGCAGCAGCAGAGCTGGCCTTCGGCGGTCAGCGAATTTCAGGAAGCGATTCGTCTTAAGCCGCAGTTTGCGGCGGCGCATTTGCATTTAGGGGTGGCGCTGGACGCGCAGCAGCAAGCGCCGGCGGCGATCGCGGAATTGAAACTGGCTTCGCAGTTGGCTCCTAATAATGCGCTCGTGGCCACGGAGTTGGGTAAGGCTTATGCGGCGAATAATCAAGACGACCAAGCCATCGTAGCATTCCGGCGGGCGGTCGAGCTCGACGCCGCGTCGACAGATGCCAAATATCAGCTAGCTCGGGCACTGCAACGGACGGGGCACGATTCTGACGCCGTGCCGCTGCTCCGTCAGGTGGTAGCGGCAGAGCCGAAAAACTCGGAGGCGGGGGCGAGCATGGGGCTGGCTCTTCTACTTGGAGGGAACGCGAAGGATGCCATTCCGTTTCTTGAGCGTACCCTCAAAGAAAAGCCGGGCGATCCTACGGCGCACGAGAATCTGGCCGCGGCGTATATGCAAATGAACGAAGTGGATGAAGCCATCCAGGTGCTTAGTTCGGGCCTAAAGGCCGATCCGCAAAGCTTTCAGCTTCATTACAATCTCGGGCTTGCGCTCAAGCTGAAGGACGACAACGCCGGAGCGATTCCCGAGCTGGAGGCGGCGGCCAAGCTGAATCCTTCGGCGCACGAGCCTCACTACACGCTGGGCATTCTTTACATGCAGGACGGCCGTTATGACGATGCAGCGCGGGAGCTGTCGCTGGCGATGAAGCTGCATCCTCAAGATGCTGACGGCTGGGCCACGCTTGGGAGCCTCTATCGAAAGATGGACAAGCTGCCGGAGGCTGCGGACGCGCTTCGGGAAGCGATTCGGCAAATGCCGGACCAGCCGGACTCGCATTTGACCCTGGCGATGGTGCTGCAGCAGCAAGGGCACACTGAGGAGGCAGCCGGGGAGCGAAAAAAGGGCGCGGAATTGGAACGCGTGGTGATGAATCGGCAGAGAGCCACGGTGTCAACAAATACGGGGAACGCGCTGCTGGAAAAGGGGCAAGTCGCGGACGCCATAGAGCGCTATCAAGAGGCGCTGAGCGACGACCCCGGTTATGCCGAGGCGCACCGCGGGTTAGCTAACGCGCTGGAGCGGCAGGGGAAGAAGGCCGAGGCGGCGGTGGAGCGGCAGAAGGCGGACGAACTGGAAAAACCACAGCTGTAATCTTGGGATGCCAAGGCCGATCCGGGCTCATGAAGTGTTGCGAAGGCCGTCATTTACAGGGAGTTCGAGATGCGCTATACCAAGATGTACGCCACACGCCAGCCAAGGGGCCAAAATCGCGGGCGGCGGGCTACGTTTGCCGCAATGGGCCGCAGAGTTCTGGATGCATGGAAAAGCGCGGAGCTCGGGCAACCAATGGGCAGGTTGATTCAGCTAAGTAAGTAGTGTGGGCGGATCCTGATGAACTCTCGAATGGGACGAATCCTCGTGAGTGCCGTTGGTTTCGCCGTTAGCCTTATATTCCTTCTGGGATCGGTGCAGTTCACCAGCCAGGCTCAGTCCAGCGAAAGCACGGAACGCAAAAACTACTCCGACGAGATAAGTAAGACTTACAACTTTCTATTCGGCAAGGACAACATTTCGCTCCCTGGCAGCGCTGCCACGGAAGGCAACGAGTTCATTCAACCGGGTGCTTTTCCGAAGGCCGGGTACTGCGCGCATTGTCATGAGGAGGCTTACCATCAGTGGCGGCAAGCGCTGCACTCCAACTCCTTCCGTACGCCCTTTTATCGTGCGAGCGTCAATATTCTAATCCGCACCAAAGGCATCGAGTTTTCACGGCACTGCGATAGCTGCCACAATCCGATTGCGGTGGTTTCGGGCGCGCTGACAACTGATTCCCAGGTAGATCGCTCTTTTGACCCGGACGGTTTGACCTGCGCGACCTGCCATTCGATTCAGCAGTTGCAATCCACTTCGGGGAACGGCGGCTACGTCATGGGCGTTCCCGCGGTCATGGTAGACGAGAACGGCAAGCGCATTCCCGGCCAGGTTCCTTATGGCGACATCCTCGAGCATCCAGAGCGTCACTCGAAAGCCGTCATGCAGCCGTTTTATCGCACGCCAGAGTTCTGTGCCGCATGCCACAAGGCCAACCTGCCAACTACGCTGAATGATTACAAATTCGTCCCCGCCTTTACCACGTATGACGAATGGCAGAACTCCAAGTTCTCGCAGCGCAATCCGCTTACTTTTTACACCTCGGATTTCGTCAGATGCCAGGATTGCCACATGCATCGCGCTGACATCACTCTGCCAGACTACGGGGCGAAGGATGGAAAGCTTGCGTCGCATCGCTGGGCGGCTGGAAACACAGCGGTGCCTTTTTATTACGGCTTCGACGAGCAACTCCAGAAAACGATCGAATTCCTACAGTCGGGGCGGTACCTCAACGTGGACATTTTCGCGCTGAAAAAAGCTGGCGACGACAATCTGATTGCACCCCTCGGTTCCGTGCCGTTCAATCTCGCGCCAGACGACGTGGTGCAAGCCTACGTTGTCATCCAGAACAAGAATATTGCCCACTCGCTGATTCCAGAAGTTCGCGATCTATACGAGGCATGGGTCGAGGTCACGGTGAAGGATGGCGCCGGAAAGGATATCTATCACAGCGGTTTTCTGAAGCCCGATGGAATGCTCGATACACGCGCGCACAGCTTCACCAACCGTCCGGTGAACCTATCCGGCGAGTTTGTGGACAACCACAAAGTCTGGACGATTCATTCGGTGGCGTACGACAACTCGATTCAGTCCGGACGCTCGGTGCTGGTGCGCTATGAATTCCAGATTCCGCCTCACGCGAAGGGGCCGCTGAGCATCACTGCTCGCGTGAACTACCGTCACTTCCGCCAGAGCTATCTAAACAATGTATTCGGTCCGAACCATCCACTCTACCCCGTCGTCGAGATCGCTTCCCGCACTCGCACGCTCAACTTGGGCATGAATCAGACCACGCCTCCCGAAGCCAGCGATAATCCGGATTGGATGCGTTGGAACAACCTGGGCATCGGTTTTCTCGACCAGCAGCAGTATTCAGACGCGCTTGCCGCGTTCGAGCAAGTGGTGAAGCTGCGGCCGGACTATGACGACGGGCACGTCAACGTGGGCCTTACGTACATCGAGTGGGAAAAATATTCCCTGGCGCGGCCGCCTCTGGAAAAGGCTCTGCAATTGCATCCCGATTACGCCCGGGCGCTCTACTATCTCGCGCTTGTGGAACGGCGCGAGGGGCATCCCGAGGCGGAAGTCGCCGATCTGCAAAAGGTCGTGGAATTGTACCCACAATCGCGCGATGCGCGCCGCGAACTTGGCATCGCGTACTATCAGCAGGATCGCGCCGATGATGCCATGGAGCAGTTTCAGGCTTTGCAGGCCATCGACCCAGATGATCTCGCCGCACACTACAATCTCGCCATTTTGTATCGCCGCAAAGGGATGAAGGCGGAAGCTGCTGCGCAGGCCGCGCTGTATGCCACCATAAGAATCGACCCTGCGGCTCCGACCTATTCGCTCGATTACCTGCGCCGGCATCCCGAGATATCGACGGAGAGTGTGCCGTGGCACATGCACACGGACATGAAGCCCAACGCCGTCAACGCCAACGCGGGCGTGACTGCCGGGGTCCACAGCTCTGGTCAGCGCTAACTGAGGAGGAGTTGTGTCGAACTCGGGCCGCCGAAAGTTTCTTCGTTCGCTGAGCCGTACGGCTCTCGTGCTGCCATTTACGGACATTCTTGCGCTTGCCGCGCCTGCCCAACAGCAGGAGGCTCCGCCCAGACAGAAGATTGGCCCTATCGAACGGAGCTACGACGCCAAGCCCGCTCCGCCTCCGCCGGGGCCGAAATCTCCGATTGAAGGCACTCCGCTTGGCGTCAGCTTCGTGGATGTGGTTAAAGGCTCGGGGCTGGACATTGAAACTATTTACGGCGGGGTGGGTAAGAATAAGTATCTGCTGGAAACGACCGGCTGCGGGCTCGCTTTCTACGACTACGACAACGATGGCTGGCTGGACGTTTTTCTCGTGAACGGGTGGCGTCTCGAAGGATTTGCCAAGGGCCACGAGCCGCATTGTCATTTGTTCAAAAGCAATCGCGACGGCACGTTCACCGATGTCACCAAGGGTTCGGGCCTTGAGCTGCGCACCGGGTGGGGACAGGCTTGCTGCGTCGGCGACTACGACAACGATGGCCATGACGATTTGTTCGTTACCTACTACGGCCAAAATGCGCTTTATCACAACAACGGCGACGGGACATTCACCGACGTGACCGAACGCGCCGGCTTGCTTCAGCCAGGACCCAAGACGCGCTGGAATACCGGCTGCACGTGGGTCGACTATGACCGGGATGGCCATTTGGATTTATTTGTTGCGAACTATGTGGACTTTGACTTGAAGACCGCCCCTCTACCCGAGGAAGGCCCGTGTACGTACAAAGGGATTGATGTTGCTTGCGGGCCTCCGGGACTGGCGGGCGGTAAAAATATTCTCTATCACAACAATGGAAACGGAAGCTTCATGGATGTTAGCCAAAAGTCGGGCATGTGGACTGCGGTTGGCACCTACGGCCTGAGCGTGGCCGCTTCAGATCTCGATAACGATGGCTGGCCGGACATCTATGTCGCTAACGATTCGGCTCCTGCCACGCTCTACCTGAATCAGCATGACGGCACATTTAAGGATGTGGCCATCGAAAACGGAGCGGCGCTTTCCGCGGAAGCCAAGCCCCAAGCCGGAATGGGCGTTTCTATCGGCGACTATAATCGCGATGGCAATCTCGACATTGTGAAGACCAACTTTGCCGGTGATACCGATTCGCTTTATACCAATCTTGGCGACGCGGTTTTCGAGGACCGGACCTATCCGAGCGGACTCGGCGTCAATACACGGTTGCTCGGCTGGGGCGTCGGTTTCTTCGACATGGACAATGATGGCTGGCTCGACGTGTTGATGTCCAACGGGCATGTCTATCCCGAGGTGGATAAATCGAAGGCCGACCTCAAATATGCGGAACACAAATATCTCTATCGCAACTTGCGCAACGGACGCTTTGAAGAAGTCACGAAAGAGGGCGGACCGGGAATTATGGAAAGTGCTCCGGCGCGCGGTTGCGCCTTTGGGGATTATGACAACGACGGTGACCTCGACATCGCGGTGAATTGCGTCAATGCGATTCCGCAGCTTCTGCGCTGCGATTCGACGCTCAACCGCAACTGGATCAAGATCAAGCTTGTCGGCGTGAAATCCAATCGCACCGGCATCGGCAGCCGGGTGATCGTGACGGCCAAGACCGTTTTGTATGCGAAGAAGCCTCTCGCCCAGATGGACGAACTGCGCAGCGGCGGCAGCTACTTTTCGCAGAACGATATGCGCATGCACTTTGGTCTTGAGCAAGCGACAAAGGTCGATAGCGTCGAGATTCGCTGGCTGAGCGGCCAAATCGACCAATTGAAGGATCTCGAGGTGAACCGGCTTTACGTCATTCAGGAAGGCGGCAAGATCCTCAGCGCGGAGGCGTTGAAGCCTGCTGTCGCAAAATCGTAGTGGATTTAAAGCAAAGAAACTCCAGGCTGAAAAATGCGGACTTCTCATGCACTTCTGTTCGGTTTGGCCATGCTCATGCCTGCCGTGTGCCGCGCACAAATGAAGTGTCCCTGGGTCAATGAAGCGACGGCGCGGGGAATTCTTGGCGGTCCAGTGGCTGTCACGGTGAAAATCATTGAGCCGAGCAGCGGAGTCTGTGAATTCTCGAGACAGCAAGGAGCAGTGCTTCGCGAGTTGACCATCTCGGTTAACGCTATGACCGACATTCCCAAGCAATTCCCATCGTATCTCTCGCAATGTCCGCCGAAGAGCGCACCTCTGCGGGCCATCGGCAACGAAGCGGTCATGTGCAGCGTCCAAACACATCGAAACCTGTATGCCGAGAAGGTTGTGGGCCGGGTCCGCGAGCAAGCTTTCATCGTAAGCATCGGTTCCGGTCTAAAAGACGATCCATCTTTGACGCCAGAGCTGCGCCGCGAAAAAGCGAATCTCGTTGCGGAGATGGTGGCCGGGAATCTTTTCTAGGGGAGTTTGCAAGGGCCCGGGCGGAGAACGATCACGGCGACTTCTTCCTGCGCTACAGGCGCCTCCAGAGTCTGTTCCCAATTGTAGCCGGACCGCCTTCCCTGGTGAACGAAGTTTTCAATTGCTTCGGTTCTGAATTTCCGCGACTATTTCTCCGACTCCGGTCTGCCCGATGCCTGCATGGACTTGAACCTTTTTTTCGCGCTTCTTGGTGGCTTGCTCGTTCTGGCCTTCGTTGCCAACCGTCTCGTGCGCTTCACCGGCGTGCCTGACGTCATCATCCTCATGGCTACGGGCGTCCTCATCGGCCCCGCCCTTCATTGGGTCAACCCAGAAGTTTTTCGGGGGGTTAGCCAGGGTTTTGGATCCCTGGCGCTCATTCTCATCCTTTTTGAAGGCGGCCTGGAGCTAAAACTTCGCGAAATCCTCGATCACTTCGCGGGCGGCTTCTTTCTTGCTCTTTTCAGTTACGTTCTCAGCTCTTTAGCCGTCGTTCTCGTCTGCCGCCACGCCCTTCATTTCACTTGGATTCCCGCTCTTCTTGTCGGAGCCGTGTTCGGTTGCATCAGCAGCTCGATCGTTCTCCCCGTACTTCAGCAGGTCAATCTTCGCCGCGAACTTAAAGTCACCCTGCTCGTGGAAGCCTCGTTCGGAGACGCCCTCGGAGTCCTGGCGGTCACCACGCTTCTCGATATAGCTGCCGGCGGCACCGCCTCGGCAAGAGTTGCCGCCTGGAGCCTCCTTTCCAGCATCATCCTCGCCGTCGCGTCCGGCGTCCTCGTCGGCATTCTGTGGTCTTATCTGCTCCCATTTCTCTCCGAAGAGCGCTTCTGGCATGTTTTGACATTCGCCGCCGTCTTGCTCCTTTACTCCGGCGTTCAGGCCATGCACGGCAACGACCTCGTCGCGGTGCTGGTATTTGGCCTCATGCTTTCCAATTATCCGGCGGCACAAAAACGTTTCCGCCTCGGCGAGGCACCCGAAAGCGTGGATTGGTTTTCCGAAATGCCCGTCAAGCAAGAGCTCGGCCCCTCGTCCTCGCAACAGCACGGCCAGATGCTCACGTTCCACGGTGAGCTCGCATTCTTGATTCGCACTTTTTTCTTTGTTTTGCTCGGTGCGCTCGTCGAATTCAAAGGTTTACGTGACCACGCCACCCTAGCGCTGGAGTGTTTTGCAGCTCTCTTTATTGCCCGCTGGCTCGCCGTGCAGACCGGCCGCTTCGCTTGGCGCACCTTCACGTCTCACGAGCGCGAGCTCATGACCTGGTTTTTGCCCCGCGGTCTGATCACCGCCGTGCTTGGTATCGATGTTGTGGATGCACGCGGCGCCGACTTTGCGTTTCTTCCCTCCCTTGCTTTTGCAGTCATCGTGATCACTAACATCGCCTTGCTGATTGGCACGCTCCGGGCTCGACGGTTCTTCCCAGAGCCTGTTCCACCAGCTGCTGAGCTCGCCGAATCGGAAATCACTTCCTAGGTGGCCCTGCGTTCCAATTCCTGGCGGTTCCATTTTCCCAGGTCCCCTCCCGCGTCGTACGTGCTTTGCAAAAACGCCAGCAACGCTTCTCTGGGCGAAGCCGCTCGACGCACGTCGTCGTACATGAGAATGAACTCCTTGAGTTGCGGATGATAAAAGGCTTCCGCCGGCCGTACCGGATGCTGCCCAAAACCCGCGGGCTCGGGCGCCGCGTAGGCATAAAAGGCAGCTCCTTTGACGTCCCCGCCTCCCGGCCAGAATCCCGCACTGATTACTTCGTGCGAATAAGCTTCCCGCGTGATGGAGTCCGCTCCTTCGCGCGGCGGCGCACGCCGGCCCGAAAATCGCGTGGCCGCCAGATCGAAGCTGCCCCAGAAAAAATGAACCGGGCTCGCTTTTCCGATAAACCCGGCACGGAATTCTTTGAAGATCGCATCGCAAGACACCAGAATCCGCCAAAACCTGTTGGCATATTCCGGATCGTACGAGGCGTGCTTGGTATCTTGCTCAAACGGGATGGGATCCGGAATTTCGACCGGCATCTTCCAAATCTTGACCGCAATGCCAAGCGAAGCCAAAGCACCCATGAACTCCCGGTAAAAGTCGGCCACGGAGCGCGGCGCCAAAGCGAGTGAGAGGATCGCATCGTTGCTCGTTCGAATCACCAGCTGGTGATGGATGAAGTCAAACTGGATCTCGAAATTCTTTCCCGCGAAGGGGATGGCTGAGGTGGTCATCCCGAAGGCGTTCACGTACAGCGGCACTCCCCACCAGTGATTTATTTTCGGCGCGAGCGCCAGCCGCACCTTGCCCACAATTTGTGTCCACATATGCAGCGTAGCGTAGGTGTCTCGCCAGGCTGCAAGAGGCAGTTCGGGCCAAAGGTCTCGTTCGGGGAAAGGGGCGGCTGCGTTCATAGTTCCTCCGTGGAGCTTCATCGTTTTTCTTGGGCGTCAGATCCGTACTCGATCAAACCGCCGCGATTCCGAGCAGTTCGCCAGCTGGAACGATTATAAGCCTGTAAATTGAGCTGGCGATGCCACGAGTCCTGGCTACTCTTGCGAAACAGAAGAGGAGAAGAAGCTGGTAGCTCGCGTTTGAATTCGCTACAAGTAGTTCTAGGGACGAGTCAGGCGGAGTGGCACGTGAGAAGCCAGGAGAGTCCTGACAGTTTCCAAGGTGGCGCCATGAAAAAGGCTTACATGCTGGTGGCAGCAACAATTTTGATGTCCATTCCAGCCGCGGCGAGGGAAATTCAGACGGGAACGATTATTTCCGAAAGCTCCGTGCCCTGCGGCGCGCAACAGATGAAGAACAAGAAACAAACGACGGAATTGCTCTGCCAGGAGTATGTGGTGCGCACGGAAACTACCGAGTACCACATTCGGCAGGAAAAGCCCGCGGATAAGGCGCTGATTCCGGTGAACACCAGCATCGAGTTCACGCTGGACAAGGACAAGATGAAATTTCACGCGAACGGGAAGAAATACGAGTACCTCGTGGTTTCCGAAGCGGGTGCAC
Organism: Candidatus Acidiferrum sp.; assembly: GCA_049794595.1. GTDB lineage: Bacteria > Acidobacteriota > Terriglobia > Acidiferrales > UBA7541 > Acidiferrum. The sequence continues at coordinate 11,132 of JBARCY010000351.1, read as the reverse complement.
CAGCGCCCAGGCCCTAGGCGCCGACGCGCTGAACAATCACTGCATGCAAACCAGGCCCTCGAGGCCCGTAGCAACTCTTCGGATTAGTGTGCGGACTCCGCTAAGCCCCGGTCCTTAAGCATTGGCTCGACGCTTGGGGCCTTACCACGCCACGCCTCATACATTTTTTCCAAATCTTCGGTATTTCCACGTGATAGCACCATTTGCCGGAAGCGATCGCCGTTGGCGCGCGTCAGGCCGCCGTGGTCTTCAAACCACTGGTAGGCATCATCATCGAGCATTTCGGCCCACAAATAGGCGTAATAGCCTGCGGAGTAGTCTAGGCTCCAGATGTGGCTAAAATAGCTGGAGCGGTAGCGCGGAGGCACGGCAGCCAGCAGCAAATGCTTGTTCTCAAGTGCCTGTTTCTCAAACACGTCTGGCTGCTCGAGCGGGGCGCTGGCCGGAAGCGTGTGCCACTGCATGTCCAGTTCGGCCGCCGCGACCAATTCCGTCAGCATGTAGCCCTGGTTGAAGGTCTCCGCTTTCCGGATCTTGGCGACCAGTTTGGCGGGCATGGGAGCGCCGGTCTTGTAGTGCTTGGCGTAGTGCGCGAAGACCGCGGGATAGAGCGCCCAGTGCTCATTGAATTGCGACGGAAACTCGACAAAGTCTCGAGCAGTCGCGGTGCCCGAGAGGCTTGGATACTCCGTGTTCGCGAACATGCCGTTCAGCGCGTGGCCAAACTCATGGAACATGGTGGTCACATCGGTGAAGCTGATGAGCGCCGGCTCGCCCGCGGCGGGCTTCGGCAGATTCGCGACGTTGTAAACCACCGGCAGAGTGCCCAGCAGTTTGGACTGGTTCACGAAGACATCCATCCATGCGCCGCCGTTTTTGTTGTCGCGCTTGAAGTAGTCGCAATAGAAAAGCGCCAGCGGCTTGCCGTCCGCGTCTGAAACCTCGAAGACGCGAACATCCCGTTGATAGACGGGAATGTCCTTGCGTTCCTTGAATGTGATTCCGTATAACTCGTGGGCCGCGTAGAAGACGCCGCTTTCCAGAACATTGTTGAGCTCGAAGTACGGCTTAACCTCCGCGTCGTTCAGATCGTATTTCGCCTTGCGCACCTGTTCGGAATAGAAGTTCCAATCCCAAGGCTGGAGCGTGAAGCCGCCCTTCTGCGCGTCAATCAGATCCTGAATATCCTTAGCTTCGCTCGCGGCTCTCGCGGTCGCGCCGGGCACCAGAGCATCCATAAACTTTATGGCGGCTTCCGGAGTTTTCGCCATCTGGTCTCCCAGCTTCCACGCCGCGTGGTTCGGAAAGCCGAGCAGTTGCGCGCGCTGCGCCCGAAGCTGGGCAAGGCGCGAAATGATGTCGCGCGTGTCGTTGGCATCGCCGCGCTCGGCGCGGTTCCAGGAGTTCTCGAAGATCGCTTGGCGTGTCGCGCGGACGCTGAGCGCAGCGAGATCCGGTTGCTGCGTGGTGTTCTGCAGCGGGATCACGTAGCCTTCCTGCTTGCGGCCCTCCGCGGCCTGCGCGGCTGCGGCCAGTTGGGCATCGCTTAATCCCGCAAGTGCGCTCTTGTCGGTGGTGAAATAAGCTCCGGCTTTCGTAGCGGCGAGCAGCTTTGTGGAAAAGTCATTCGCGAGCGTGGCGATTTCTTCGTTCAGTTTTTTCAGCCTGGTTTTGTCGGCATCCGAAAGGTTTGCGCCCGAGCGCACGAAGTTTTCATAACTGATTTCGAGCAAGCGCCGTGATTCGGGATCGAGCTTGAGCGATTCGCGTTGGTTATAGACGCTCGCCACGCGAGCAAAGAGCTTTGTGTTTAAAGCGATGGCATCCTGATGCGCGGCCAACTTTGGCGCCTCTTCGGCCTGAATCTTCTCCAGGAAAGGATCGGTATTTGCCGCGGTGAGCGCGCCGAACGCGGCCATCGCTCGCTGCAAGAGTTGGCCAGTCTTCTCCATGGCGACGAGCGTGTTGTCAAAGGTTGGCGGCGCGGCATTGTCCGCGATTGCCTGTATCTCCGAAAGCTCCTCAGCCATGCCCGCCTCGATGGCCGGCTGATAGTCCTCGTCCTTGATCTTGTCGAACGGAGGCGCATGGAACGGCAGCGTGCTTGGCGCATAAAACGGGTTCGACGGTCCGAACTTCGTATCGGCGGCGGTTGCAGGTGCGTTCATTGCGCCCAGTGCGATGGCGCCAGTCGTAATGATAGTAGTCATGAGTTTCCGCATAACCTTCCTCAGGCGTGGCGGGATCGAGCGCATCCAGACTGGAAGCCCACGCGCCTTGATTGTAAGAGAATTCCCGCGTCTGCCACAAGCAATCGCAAAAGTTGGTTTATTCGTGCAGCACGACGCTCAAGAGGGAAGTGTTGATCTGCAGTCCGCCGTTATACTGGATGAACCCCAATTTCCTGAACTTGTTCATGAAGAAATTGACGCGCGAGCGTGTCGTGCCGACCATCTCCGCCAGCGTTTCCTGCGACATCTTGGGGAGAACTCCGTGGGGCCTGTCTTCCTTGCCGTAACGTGCAAGCAATAGAAGAGTGCGGGCGAGCCGTTTCTCGCTCGAATTGAATAGCTGGTCGATCAAGTCCTCTTCGATTCGAATATTCCGCGCCAGCATGAACCGGATGAACCGGTCGGAGAGGGCGTGCTCCTCGTGGAGCACCTTGAACATTTCGCTTTTCTCAATCACTAGCACGGTGCTAGGTATAATCGCGGTAGCCGTCCCCATGCGGACAGACTGGCCGGCCAGACAGCCTTCACCAAAAAAGTCCCCTGGCCCCAGAATCGCCACAACGGCCTCTTTGCCGACTTCATTAATGACAGTGAGCTTCACGCCGCCGCTTTGTAGATACATTACGGCGTTGGCGGCATCGCCTTGCGCGTAAATGGCCTCCGCTTTTATATGCTCTTGCACTCTCTTCGCGACGCCCGAGGAATCGAGAAAATCCTGGGCATCGAAAACGAGCTTCTTCCTAGGTTTTATCTTGGGATGGCGCTTTCGAGGAGTTGTGGATGTCCGCATAGCGACACCGACTAGGCAAAGTTAACTCAACCATCTCATTTCAGTCAACTGGTTCTTGCTTGATTTGTGCCTGGCCGGCTTGAATCGGTTTCTTCGACCGGCGTGTAGTAAATGGGCTGTTGCTACTTCTTCGAAAGCTCGCCCTTGAAATGGCTTTCAACATCTTCATGACTCAGGGGATTTCTTGCTTTCGTCAATACGATCGAATAGACGACCTCATTTCCTGCGATCTGCGCCGTGATAAACGCCCCGTCATTCGGCAGTTCTTGGTAAATGAACTTCACTTTTCTGCCGTCTGCAATTGTTTTGATCCACTCTTCGTCTCGCATTGTGGTAGCTCCGCAGGCGAGGTGCGTTTCGCAAGTATGCGTTTTTCAGCGTTGAAAATTGTGCAGCGGGGATTCGAACTCTGGCCCTTGCCGGCGCGTCGATGAAGACGCCACGAATTCCAACGACGAAATGCAGTCCGGTTTCTTTCACGTGGGGCTGTTTAGCTCTCTTTCGTAATTTTCGCGGTCGACGTCTTGCCTTCTGCCGCCACGGTAACCTCAACGTGAGCACCCTTCTTCAGCTTCACTTCATCGCCATGTTCGTCCGTTAGCGAATTTTCAATGCGGAGCTTTCGATACCGGCGGGCTGCCCCAGCAACGCCGATCTATGCCTTTTCAGGTTTTCTCCGGGTTCGAGACGCGATGATTTTATCGACCGTTCCTGACATGGTGGTACTCGGTCGTTGTGGAGTTCGTCCTGTATCCAGATTCCGCTCCATTATTCTTGCGGACTTGGCCATCCGCGGCCTCGCCATTTCTCTTTTCACGCTCGAGCGAGTCGCGTCGAGAAGTTCTTTTTTCGGTCTTTTATGCCGCATACTCCGATGATGGCACTGCCGGGGAATCCAAACAGTCGCATTTTGCACAGTTGCAAAATAGAAGGTCGATTCCACCCCTCTGATCTGTGCGTTTTTCTGGGTTAATAATGTAATACGGTGACATGAGGGATGCTGCCAGGCCCAGCCCTGCTTCTCGTCCAACGTCGCTTCTTCCCGAATTACAGAAGAGCACCTTAAGGAATACAGGGCTGGGAGTCGGCACTGTGCCTCAGTGCGCACTCAAGGAGACCTGTTCCAATCCGCACAGACGCGGAACTCTTGACGCGGTAGTCTATTTTTGGATCGCCGTTCGCCGGAGTCTCAATTCCGTCTGTCATCGAGACAAAATGGAAATCTTGAGCAAATCCCGAATCGGAGCGCTTTTAGTCGCACTCGCCGCTTCCTCGGCGCTCTTCGCTCAAAATGGCGCACCCGAAAGACTTCAGAATCAGGCAACTAGTCTGGATGCCCGTCAAATTGTCGGTCAATCGCTGGTGGCTACGGATCATAGCTGGGAGGCGCGCAACGAATACATTTATATTGAGCGCGATGAGGACCGCCGGCTGGACTCGACCGGGAAGCTGGAATCGGAAAATGTCGACGTCACCAAAATGACCCTCGTTAACGGCATCCGCTATGAACAACTCATGGAACACAACGGTCAGCTTCCGTCGGCCGAGGATCAGAAAAAACGCGATGAAGCCATCGAGAAACTGAAGCACGAAACTCCACAGGAACAGGCCGAGCGGCTCCGCAAAGATCATGAGAGCAGATCTTTTCTCCATGTCCTCCTCGAGGCCTTCGACTTCCGTCTCCTCGGCGAAGAAACCCTGGAGGGCAGGCAAACCTATGTGCTCGAAGCCACGCCGCATCCGGGCTATCACGGCTCCGGCAAATACGCCAAGCTCCTCTCCAGAGTGCAAGGCAAGCTGTGGGTCGACAAGCAGGACTTCGGCTGGGTCAAAGTTGAAGGCGAGGTAACGCAGTCCTTCTCGATGGGACTGTTCGTGGCTCGCGTGCAGCGTGGCTCGCACATCCTTCTGGAGCAAACCTCCCTCGGCGACTCGGTATGGGTGCCGAGACGCCTCGAAGTGCGCGCCAGCGCCAGAATTTTTTTCCTGAAGAGTCTCGAACTGGACAGGATTCTCACTTACTCGGACTATCGCGCAGCGGCCGACGGCCAATATTCTGTGAAAAAATAGCAGCGTTCCGAGAAGTTGCTATCCAACGCGGCGATTCGCCCTCTTGGCCTCTTTGCGCTGGGCCTTGGCGAGCTTCTTCATGGCTTTCCGCTGTTTCTTGACGGCCTTCTTCATCAACTTTCGCTGTTGTTTGGCCGCCTTTTTGGCTTCGATCTGCGTCCGCCGGCCATACTCTGCGCCAGTCATCCCCTCTTGGGCTTTAGCCGGCATGGACCACGCCGTACTCAAGCCCACCAGCAGCGCGAAAGCAGCAACTCGTTTTACCACAATTTTCCTTTTCGGCTTCCAATGCGGCATCTAGTTTATACCGGTCTCTAGCACCTTGGACGTTGTGAAGTGATTTTCATCACCCACACTTCGCACCCCCTGCGAGGTGCTCTGAACTGACAGAATCAGAAACGAGCACTCACTTCTCCGGTTCTGCGTTTACCAAGCACTTACAGGGTCACTCCCGAGCTGCGAACCTCGAAGGAAGGACGACAAGCCTCGCTCGCGAGTGGAGTGGTGATTCTTCACCAATCCTGCATCAAGAGCGATAAGATGGCTTTTCAAGCTGATCTCTTATCAAGCATGAGCCAAAATCACTTCAAAAAGACTGCCCTTTTCGCGACTGGCGGAATTGCTCTCCTGCTCGCGCTGGTTGCACTGCTTATTGTTATCGAACAGAGGCGAACGCAAGCGGAAACGGGTGCGGTTCTGTCGGCATTTTTCTCGCAAGTAGTGCTGCACGACATGGACAGGTGGGACGTAGGACGCACGATCACGATTGTGGTTATGCGCAATCCACATTGTCGCATCTGCACGGAACCCGCAATTGGGCTCGAAAGCCGATCTTGGTTTGCACAGTCTTTGAAATCGCGAGGAAGTTCGGTCTTAGAAGCTTGGTTTGCACAATCATCAAAAACAACCCGGGCCAGTTTCTTCCTGAACGGTGTATTTTCAAGGAACCTCAATACAGACTTGTGGTTACCAACCGGGGCTCGGGCAGTTTTCATTAACCCGAGCGACTTAGGAACTAAAGTAGGCGACTTTGAAGCAAGATTCCCGGACAACTTTGGCTTTTTTGTTGTCTCGCACGTTGGACTGAATTTGAACAAGACCGAGGCACTGTTGTACGTTGACCACTTCTGCGGCGGATTGTGTGGTGGTGGTGCGTACTTTCTCATGCACAAGGTAAGCGGAGTATGGCATGTAGCTGACCGCCGCGACACCTGGGTGTCGTAGCTGCTGTAAACGCGCGCTAGCACAGGCATCACTTCCGTGCCGGACTTGCACGGTCCCAGCTCTATGTGTCGCGATTCCGAGTTTGTCTTAGCGCGCGGATTGGAACGAGTAAGAAACTATAGGACTCTGACCGACAATGCTGAAAATGCAGGGCCGATGAGGCGGGCGTATTGAGCGCTCCGTTGCATGACACTCCGAGTTCCCCCTACGAGCCGGTGAACGCGACTACTTCTTCTCTTCGAGACTGATGCCGGGCTTGATCGTTCCTTTTTCCCGCGCCACTTTCAGCAGTTCGGGATAGAATTGCACGAAGGAATGTTCCACGGCCGCGTTTTGATCGTGGCATTTCCAGCAGGCGTTCTTACTTGGGCTCACCGCGCTCGCCGTTTTCGCGGCATCATCGAAACCAAAGTAAGCCCACCCATCCTGGAAGCGTGACGTATCTTTTATTTCTACGTCCAAGCCCGCCAGCGACTCTTGATAGCTCCCCTTTTGATTGATCGAGCCGCGAGAAGCCGAGCCGTAAATCTCCAGAACAAACATCGTCTTGTCCGGCCACCTGCCATTCGCTAGGAAATAATCGTAGGCCGCAGGAGCGACAAACACGTTCGTGAACGCAGGCGCTCCATTTCCGCCAGCGCTCGGGTTATAGCTCATGCCAAAACCGGAAGAGACGTACACCCAGCGGCGATAGCCTTCGGGACGGACCAGTTTGTCGTCCGCAGTGAATTGCGCGCTGGCCGGCGATGGCGATTGCGCGCCCGCGGCGTGGCCGCCGCCCGCGCACAGGGCAACCGCTCCTGTCAAAAAACCTCCGAGCAGCATAACCCATGCCTTTTGCATCGTGGGCCTCCGGAACAAGTTATTACCATTGCGGCCTCCCGGAGGGAAGAGCCGGGCAGCTCTATCAATCGGCCGCCGCCATACTCGATCGACCAAGGATATAGTTTCTAGACGCCCGAGCGCCCGCTCTGTTTCCCCGTTTTTCGCGGGCTCCAAGCATCCAATCAAAGGTCCGGAGCGCCCAGGGAGATGGACAAGCGGGCAGGTACCTAGTTTGAACCTCGAGTACGTTGGTTCTCTTGCCGCAACCAAAGCCCAGAAGTAGGGTTAGGTAAATTCGGGAAGAAGTGTTTGCATCTAAGGAAGTCCGCGTTTGCCCCGGCTAGGGCGCTGAAGAAGCGTAACTTAGACACGGGAACCAACATCTCAAGATGGGGGCATAAGAGTTAGGAGTAAGCCATGCCAAGTATCGCAAATCCTCCCGGGAGATATCCTGCGGCCGATGCCCACGCTTCAAGAATGAGTGCCCTGGCGCTGATCTTCCGGATCGTGCGCTGGACGGTCTATGCCTGCGTTCTCATCTTACTGATTCTGGTGCTACACAAGACGGCGCCGCCCCCGGTTGTGGCCACTCCCGAAGCCGCCGCTCGCGCGGAACAAAAGGTTCAAGAAGTTCAGCAGGCGGTGTCACAAGGCCAGCCAGCTACCCTCCGGATGAACGAGACCGAGCTGAATTCCTATTTGGCCTCCCACCTCGATCTTGCCGGGAGTAAGCCAGTCGTTCCCCCGGTCAACGCAGTTCCTGCGAATGATCCCGACGCAACCCCAAGTCTGGACCAGCCCACACCGGAAGATGTCGAGCAGATGCGGTCAAACGTGAAGGACGTGAAGGTGCAGCTCATCGATGATCGCGTGCGGGCCTACGTGGTTTTCAACCTCCATGGCAAAGACATGACGCTTCAGCTCGAAGGCAAGCTCGGCGCGGAAGATGGCTTCCTGCATTTTGAGCCGGTCAGCGGCCAGATTGGCGCCCTGCCGATTCCGCAAGCTACGCTGGAAGCGGCGGTTCGAAAAATGATGGAGTCGCCCGAAAACCGAGAAAAGCTGAAGCTGCCATCTGACATCTCGGATTTAAAGATTGAGAATGGACAAGTTGTCGCCAAGTACCAGTGAGTTGTGAATCGCGGCTTTAGAGCTGTACTCCGAAGCGAGCTGTCATTTCGCGGCGGCCAAAGGCCGTCAAACTTAAAGCCCTGCTGTCGAGTTCCTCTAGAAGCCATTTTCGTTTTAGCGCGGCTTTCAAGAACGCTGCGCCCAGCGCGCCGCCGAGGTGAAACCGCCGCTCGCTCCAGTCCAGGCATCCGCATGCGAAGCGCCTGCGGACGGCACGAGCCGCGGCAACGTTGACTCCGAGTCCTTCGAAAACTCGTACGCCAGCCTGCGTGAGTTCATAAGCATTGTCGCCGCCGGGCGAACTCGATGTAAGCCAGCCGAGCTCCTTGAGGCGATCGTGGACCGCCACGCCCACCGTGCCCGCCAAGTGATCGTAGCAAGTGCGCGCCGTGCGCAGCCGGAATGGCGTGGTGGGCACGAAGTCATTTCGAGCCCCGCCTCCGAGAACGCTCAGCCCTTCCAGCACATTGGCAACGTCTAAACCTCCCAAACTGTAGTAGCGATGCTTGCCTTGGACCAGGACGCTGACCAAACTAGCCGTCTTCAGCCGATTCAAGTGCACGCTTGCGGTGGATGGACTGACATCCGCCACCACCGCCAGCTCGGTGCTTGTTCGCGCATGGCCATCCATCAAGCAATAAAGCATGCGAGCCCGCGCCGGTTCGCCGATGGCCGCGGCAATTCTAGAGGCTGCCGCGTCAGCATGGGTCTTGACATCCATAGTTTGATGATAGACGAAGTGTCCATGTTCGGCAACCCGCAGACTGATGCCAATGAATCCACCAACGCCCGCAGCCGGGCACAGAAACCGCCGCGAAGCCCTTTCTCTGATCTCCGCGCTTGGGCGCAGCGCACTCACTCGGCTATGGCGAACTGGCGTTAGAGCCAGAACCGGGAGGTCATCCATGGCCATCACCTGCTTCATCCGCTACCAGATTGATCCGTTCCAGCGCGACGAGTTCAAGAAGTACGCCGAGAATTGGGCTCGGATCATTCCGCGCTGCGGCGGCCACCTCGTCGGATATTTTCTTCCGCACGAAGGCACAAATGATCTCGCCTGGGGTTTGATTTCCTTCGATAGCCTCGCGTGTTACGAGAAGTATCGGGCGCGATTGCGGTCCGACAAAGAGGCCCGCATGAATTTTGCGATGGCGCAAAGCAATCGGATCATCCTGCGCGAGGAACGAACTTTCGTCGAACTGGTCGACGAAACGTTTAATCTTCCCCCGGCGCTCTCGTGATTTGGGGCTTTGTGGAGTCCAGCCCGACTGGCCCAAAGAAGAGGCAGGAAGCTGCTGCACATTAATTTATTCGTAACGGAGAGCGACCATAGGGTCCACGAGCATGGCCCGGCGCGCAGGCATGTATCCGGCAATAGCCGCCACTGCACACAGAGTGAACGCCACGGCGGCGAGTGTGGCCGGATCGTTGGGTGAAACGTTGAAGAGCATGTGGCTGACAAGGCGAGAAGCCGCGAGTGCGCAGGGGAGCCCAACGGCAAGGCCGGCCAGCGTCAGCACTAGTGTCTCGCGCAAAATCATACGCAGGATCATACTGCGCGAAGCGCCGAGCGCGACGCGGATGCCGATTTCATTCGTTCGGCGCGACACGGAATAGGAAATCACGCCGAAAATTCCGGTAGCGGCAAGCACCAGCGCCATAGCGGCAAAGAGGCCAAGCAAAAACGTGCGGAACCTGGGCTGGTCGAGCGAAGCATCGAGAATATCCGGCATCTTCGCTACATCCGTCACAGGCAGATCTTTGTCTATTTTTTGTACTTGCTCCCGAATCGCAGTGGCGACGTTGGATACGCTCAAGGTGCTCTTTACCACCACATTCGCGCCCCATAAAGGCTCCTGGTCGAAGGGCACGTACATCATCGGTCCGGGATTCTTACCTAAGCTCTCATCGCGAACATCACCCACGATTCCCACGATTTCGTGCGCGACTCCGGCACCGTAAGCAAATCCAAAGAAGAGCTGTTTTCCGAGAGGATCCTGATTCGGAAAATAAAGCCGTGCCATCTCTTTGCTGATGACCGTGACGCGCGGCGACAGCAAGATGTCGCGGTGATCGAAGAGCCTTCCGGACAACAGCGGAATCCCCATGACATGAAAATAATTGGGGCTGACCGAAACATAGTCCGCTGTCCTGGATACGCCGGCGGATGGTGGAGGGCTTCCCACAATATCGAATCCCAGATTGGCGCAGCCGTCGGCAATCGGCCTGGGCACAGCCACGGCTGAATCCTGCATTCCGGGCTGCGACTGGAGGCTTGTCAGGAATTCATCGGAGAATGTGATCCATTGTTGCGGCTTCGAATATTCAAACTGGGGGAGCGAAATATCCGCCTTCACGATGTGTTGCACGTCAAAGCCCGGATTGACCGACATGAGATTCGAAAAGCTGCGCAATAGCAAGCCTGCCGCAACCAGCAGAACCATCGCGAGCGCAATTTCTGCTGCCACGAGGAAGCTGCGCGCGCGGCGGCGGTTGCGGCTTTCGCCCGAACGGCCGCCTCCTTCGCGAAGGCTCGATTGCAAGTTGGCACTGGCCGCAAACAGCGCCGGGGCCAAACCAAAGGCGCAGCTTGCTATCGCGGAAAGCAGAAGTGCGAACCCCAAGACCAAATCGTCCACGCGAATGGCATTCATTCGAGGCAAACTTGGCGGCAGCAGAAAGCTCAGCCCTCGAACACCCCAGTAGGCGAGAGCTATGCCGGCCACTCCACCAAGCAGTCCGAGCACTGCGGACTCGCTCAATAACTGGCGAACAATCCGCGCTCGCCCGGCGCCGAGCGTCGCCCGAACGGCAATCTCTCGCGCTCGAGAAGTCGCGCGCGTAAGAAGTAAGTTGGCGAT
>JBARCY010000350.1:0-9616 GCA_049794595.1 Candidatus Acidiferrum sp. | reverse complement strand
ATTTTACGATCATCACGACAGCTTCGTTTCTGCCGCTGGAGGTTTACGAAATCGTCCGGCATGCGACGACGGCAAAAGGAGTCGCGCTGGCGGTCAACATCGTGGTGGTGATTTATCTGGTGAGAGAGCTGCGGCGGTACCCAAAGGCTCGATTGTCAGCGTGATTGCGCGGAAGAAGTTTTCGTGAGATTACAGTGCGCGCCCCGCCGCAGCGCCCGAGGCCCAGGCCCATTGAAAATTGAAGCCGCCTAAGTGGCCGGTAACGTCCACCAGCTCACCGATGAAAAATAGTCCGCGAACTTTGCGGCATTCCATGGTCTTGCTGGAGAGTTCGTCAGTGTCGATACCACCGGCAGTGACTTCCGCTTTTTCGTAACCTTCGGTACCGGCGGGCACGATGGTCCATTCGTGTATCTGATGCTCAAGTTTCTGGAGGTCCTGATTGGTCCAGGATTGCAGTTCATGTAGTTCGAGCCAGCGCTCGGCAAGGCGTTTTGGCAAAACTCCGAGGAAAGCGGCGCGAGCGGTGGCGACGTTTCTGGTTTTGGCCGCGCGTATGGATGAGGTCACTTCTCGATGGGGAGCGAGATCGATGCGCAGCGGCTGGCCTTTTTCCCAATAGGAGGAAATTTGGAGAATTGCGGGGCCGCTCAGGCCGCGGTGGGTGAAAAGCATTTTTTCTTGAAACGATTGATGATCGGTTGAGACGGATACGGACGCGGAAACGCCTGCCAGATCGCAGTAGAGACGCTGTTCTTCTTTCCGGAGAACGAAGGGGACGAGTGCAGGCATTGTTTCCACAATTTTCAGACCGAATTGGCGGGCGAGCTCGTAGCCGAGAGACGTGGCGCCGATTTTGGGAATGGAGAGGCCGCCCGTCGCGACGACGAGCACGGGAGCGGAAAACTCGTCAGAGCCGGAGCGGACAATGAATTCCGTGCCGTGCTGAATTTCCTGGATATTTATGTTCAGGAATATTTCGACGCGGGCTTCGCGGCACTCGGCTTCCAGCATGTTCGTGATGTCTTGCGCGCTGCGATCGCAAAAAAGCTGACCGAGGGTTTTCACGTGATACGGGATGCTGTGTTTTTCGACGAGACCGATGAAATCGGACGGGGTGTAGCGGGCAAGCGCGGATTTCGCGAAGTGCGGGTTGGCACTGAGGAAATTTTCGGGGCGGCAATGGAGGTTTGTGAAGTTACAACGGCCGCCGCCGGAGATGAGGATTTTCTTGCCGATGCGCTCGGAACGTTCGAGGACGGCGACGCGGCGCCCGCGCTTGCCAGCTTCCATCGCGCAGAGGAGCCCTGCGGCGCCGGCGCCGAGGATGAGAGCATCAAATTTGTGCCTTGAAGAAACCACGCTGTGCACCAACCTCGCTCTCGCAAACTGGGCCCGAGTCCGCTCCTCAGGGTAAACTAACAGCGGGAGAAGACCGAGAAATTTGGCTCCGATTATTAGCGCCCAGGGACTATCGAAACGATACGGGGCCGCCCCGCTTTTCAAGAATATCTCTTTCACCGTGTCCGAAGGGGATCGCATCGGCGTGATTGGGCCCAATGGATCGGGCAAATCGACGCTGCTGGAGATGCTTTGCGGAAAAACGAAATCGGATAGCGGCGACGTCGCGGTTCGCAAAGGCACGAGGCTCAGTTACGTCAAACAAATCTCCGAATTTGAGTCCGGCGTTACGGTTAGAGCGGTAATTGAGAACGCGCTGGAGAGGGCGTGCGTGCCGCAATCGGAAAGAGCGGCGCGCTTTGCGGAGACGCTGGGGCGGGCAGGATTTGAAGAACTGGAACTCCCGGCGGCGACACTTTCCGGAGGGTGGAAAAAGCGGCTGGCGATCGCCGAGGCGCTGGTACAGAACCCGGACATTTTGCTGCTGGATGAGCCGACCAATCATTTGGATCTCGCCGGAATCGAATGGCTCGAATCGCTCTTGGGAAGGGCGAACTTCGCGAGTGTGTTGGTCAGTCACGACCGCTACTTTCTGGAAAATGTCTCCACCGAGATGGTCGAGATCGACCGAGCGTACGATGACGGGGTGCTGCGGGTGAACGGAAACTACAGTTCCTTCCTGGAGGCTAAAGAGGAGCATCTCCACGCGCAACGAAACCGCCAGGAAGCACTCGAGAATCGCGTGCATGCGGAGATTGAGTGGCTGCGGCGCGGTCCCAAGGCGCGCGCGACGAAAGCCAAGGCACGCATCGACAAAGCTCACAAGATGATTGGCGAACTTGCTGAGATGAAAACACGGAGCAACACGAGCACCGCGCAGATTGATTTTTCCGCTACCAACCGGCAAACCAAACAACTCATTGAATTGGATGGAGTGAGTTGCGCGATCGGCGATGGCGTGCTGTTCGAGAAGCTTCACTTCCGTGTCACGTCGGGGATGCGGGTCGGTCTCGTTGGACCGAATGGTAGCGGGAAAACCACCCTGCTTCGGTTGCTCCGCGGAGACTTGCAGCCCGCAGCGGGCACGATTCGTAAGGCCGAGCCACTGCGCATGGTTTATTTCGACCAGAACCGCGAGCTTGACCCTGACTTGCTATTGCGGCGAGCGCTGGCACCGGATAGCGATGCCGTCATCTATCAGGACCAGGTGATTCACGTGGCTTCGTGGGCGGCAAGATTCCTTTTCACGGGCGAGGATTTGAACCGGCGCGTCGGTAAGCTTTCTGGCGGCGAGCGCGCCCGTGTGCTGATCGCTCAGCTCATGCTGCAACCGGCGGACGTGCTGTTACTGGATGAGCCGACCAACGATCTGGACATTCCAACGCTGGAAATTCTGGAGGAGAGTCTGCTCGAGTTTCGTGGCGCGTTAGTCCTCGTGACGCACGATCGCTATATGCTCGACCGTATTTCGACGATTGTTCTGGGGTTCGACGGGTTGGGCGGGATCGAGCGCTTTGCGGATTATTCGCAATGGGAGACATGGCAGGAATCCCAGCGGGAAGAACAGGAAAAGGTCAAAGTTCCGGAATTAATCGCACCTGCGCGGATCACGGCGGATTCGATGAGCTCTGCCGTGCTGAAAAAGAAGCTTTCCTACAAGGAATCGCGCGAGCTGGGGAGCATGGAACAAAGGATCGCAGAGGCGGAACAGGAGCTCCACAACCTGCAAGAGACACTTCAAAACCCCTCAATCATGAGCGATGGCCCGCGGCTGCACAGCGCTTCTCTGCAACTCGACGAAGCACGCAAAACTGTCGATCGTCTCTACGAAAGGTGGGCGGAACTGGAACAGAAGAAAAGTTGAAGAAGGGGGATTTGCAGATATGGCATCGCCGAATCTACTAGAAGCCTCTTCGAACTGAATTCTCGCTAAGATAGAAACGTGGAAAAAAAGATTTTTTGGCTTACCTTCAGCGCACTGGGCTTGATGGCGGACCTGGCGCTGCCTTTCTGGTGGGCCGTGTTTGCGACGATCCCCATAGGTTACGCAAGCTGGTGGGTGGCCTATCGGAGCGGCTGGTTCTAAGCGGATCCGCGCCCGCAAATTATGAATGACTGCCGATGGCTCAGATCCACAGTCGACTTCCATAAGCAGTGACTCCGGGCCAGCCGCTCCAATGCTCGCTTGGGAGAGCGCAAGGCTCGCCACGAAGTCGACCCCCAGCATTAGAAGTTCCACAGAATCAGTGGCGTCCTTCTCGCAACACTCCAAGAATAATCTTTCCGTTGAATTGGCCGACTGTTATACTTGCAGTCCCCTTTGTAATTCCAAGATGCGCAACCCCTCTCCCGGTGTGTCGTGCCATTATGAAAACTGCCAGCTCGGAGCGGCGCCTGTCGCGCCGGATGAGTTTCAAGACGTTGTTGCGCGTGCGTATTCGGAAATCCACGGCACCCGAGCAGCGAGCCGAATCGCCCAATCCCTCTCAGAGCAGCGGCTTTATCGCGAAGGACTCAGCGTGGACAGCAAAAGCGAGCATCAGATGCGAGTCTTCGAAGCCGAATAGCAGCGGGTTGGCAGGACGAGAGGGTTGAGATGCAAAGACGAGCTCTTGTCGTGGACGATGAACAGGCTACATGCGAACTGATTCAAAAAGTCTTGTATGCCGCCGGGGTGGAAGCTTTGACGCTGACCCACAGTGCGCAGGCGGCGACTTTCCTCGAGGAGGGGAAGTTCGACATGGTCTTTTTCGACCTGCACATGGGATCTCCTGATGGCATCGAGCTATCCCGAGAAATGAGGCGCGCGGGCTATAACCGTACGACGCCGATCATTCTGCTCAGCGACGACCAGCGTCCGAGCGCGATGTCCCAAGGATTTGCGGCGGGCGCAAGTTTTTTCCTCTACAAGCCAGTCGACAAAGAACGCCTCTTGAAGCTCATCCGTGCCACGCAAGGACGATCCGATCATGAAAGGCGCCAGACACGCCGGGTTTCGTTTCAATCCAAAGTGAGGTTGCGATTTGGCTTCGAGGAGATCTTGTGCGAAACGGTTGACGTCAGCCTTAACGGCATACTTGTGAAGGCGACAAGGATTCTTCCTCAGGGCTCCCCCGTCCAAGTAAGCATGGAGCTGACGCAAAAGATGAAGCCTCTTATTGGGGCAGGCTCGGTCGTCCGCATTCTGGCGGGGAATCAGATGGGAATTCTGCTGGACCGGCTGTCCGTCGGCGAAAGCGAGAGGCTACAGGAATTCCTCCTGCCGATGATTTCACGTGATTAGCGACAGGCGCGAGTTCGTTGCGGGACTGGCGTCAGTGTTGGTGGTGTTGCGATAGATCGAGGACTTCTGGCAGGCGATTGTCAGGCTGCCGTCGAATGCAAATACATGAAACCTAACCGAATCAAGGTTTTGCTAATCGAAGATAATCCGGGGGACGCACGTCTGATCCAGGAATCACTCGCTGAGACCAAGCCCAATCCTTTCCAGTTAGAGATTGTCGACACGTTGGCGGGCGGGCTTCATCGCTTGAACACCGGAGATATTGAGGCCTTGCTGCTTGATTTGGCGCTCCCGGATAGCTTTGGTTTCGAGACGTTCGTTAGGGCAAAAGCGCAGGCCCTGGGTGTCGCAATTATTGTTTTGACCGGGCTGGACGATCAGTCGATGGCGCTAAAGGTTGTTCAAGAAGGCGCGCAAGACTTTCTCCCCAAAGCCGAGGCAGGCGGAAACAATCTGGTCCGGGCCATTCGGCACGCGATTGAGCGTGAGCGCCTCGAGCAGGAACTCCTAAAGCTGAATGAAGAACTTGAAGAGCGAGTGAAAGACCGCACTTCCGCATTGGAGGCGGCCAATAAAGAGCTTGAGGCCTTTTCCTATTCGGTGTCGCACGATCTGCGCGCACCGCTGACCCAGCTTCATGGTTTCTCCAGCCTTCTGCTGGATGCCCATGCATCGCACCTTGATGCACTTGGGCAAAAGTATTTACATCATATCAAGGACGGCGCCATGCGAATGTCGTCCCTGATAGACGACCTTTTGATGTTGGCGAAGGTCAGCCAGCAAGAGTTGAAGGTCCGTGAAGTTGGCTTTAGTTCCCTGGTCGCCGAAGTCTCGAAGGAATTCAAAGGCGAGTCATTAGCGCGGGAGATCGAATGGCAGGTCGGTGTTTTACCGAGCATTAAATGCGACTACGGCCTGATGCGGCAGGTGTTCACGAACCTACTTTCGAATGCCATAAAGTACACGAGGAATCGGGAGCATGCGGTGATTGAGATCAGCAGCAAACTCATCGGCGGAAACCAAACCATCCTCGTGCGGGACAACGGCGCTGGATTCGATATGAAATACGCGGACAAGCTCTTCACGCCCTTTCAGCGGCTGCACCGAGAGAAGGATTTCGAAGGAACGGGGATCGGCCTGGCGACCGTGCAACGAATTATCCATAAGCACTCTGGCCGGATCTGGGCTGATTCGGAGCCGGGTTTGGGCACGACCTTTTATTTCACCCTGGGTTCGGAACTGCACAACCAGGCTGACAGATCCACCACACACGCCGTCATGGCCTGATCAGTCCGACCCCAGGATTTAGGTGCGCGCCGGCCAGCACCTATTCCCTGCGCGTCGAGTGCACCGTTTCTTTTAGACGTTTATCCTTCCGATTTGCAAATCCCGCTCGCTTCGCTCATCATTACTGGTTTGTTCAGGCTGCGGCCAAACATCTGCTGTAGCTTGTCTTGTGTCTACATCTTTTTGATTGAGGAGTTGCATGGAAAAACCTGCAAAAATTGCGCCGCCGAAGGGGAAACTTGGGATTCTGACGCCTGGCATGGGCGCCGTCAGCACCACTTTTATGTCCGGGGTAGAACTGGTTCGTAAGGGCAAGGCGCAGCCCATTGGTTCGCTGACTCAATTGGGAACCGTCCGGCTCGGCAAGCGGACCGAGGGACGCTCGCCGCTGATCAAGAAATTCGTGCCGCTCGGCGAGTTGGATGATCTCGTGTTCGGCGGCTGGGATATTTTTCGCGACAACGCTTACGAATCCGCGGCCAACGCCGGAGTTCTCAACCCTCAGGACCTCGAGAAAGTGAAGACTTTCCTGTCCGGCATCAAGCCGATGAAAGCTGTTTTCGACCACGAGTATGTAAAAAAGCTCGACGGTCCGAACATCAAGAAGGCCAAGAACAAATACGAACTTGCGCTGAAGATCAAGGAAGACATCGAGAATTTCCGCAAGACCAAGCGTGTTTCTCGCATGGTGACCTGCTGGTGCGGATCGACGGAAGTGTTCGTACGGCCGGAAGAAGTGCACTCGACGCCTGAAAAATTCGTTGAGGCCATGAAGTCCAATCATCCGGCCATTGCGCCTTCCATGCTCTATGCCTGGGCCTCTGTGACCAGCGGCGTTCCGTTTGCTAACGGCGCTCCGAATCTGACTGTGGATATCCCTGCCATTCAGCAGCTTGCTCTGGAGCACAGCGTTCCCATTTGCGGCAAGGATTTCAAGACTGGGCAGACGTTGATGAAAACTATTCTCGCTCCCGGTTTCAAGGCGCGCATGCTCGGTTTGGATGGGTGGTTCTCGACGAACATCCTCGGCAATCGCGACGGCGAAGTTCTCGAGGATCCTGGTTCGTTCAAAACGAAAGAAGAGTCCAAGCTCAGCGTACTCGAATATATCTTGCAGCCGCAGCTCTATCCCATGCTTTACGGCAAGATGCATCACAAGGTGCGCATCAACTACTACCCGCCGCGCGGCGACAATAAGGAAGGCTGGGATAACATCGATATTTTCGGCTGGCTGGGCTACCCAATGCAGATCAAGGTGGATTTTCTCTGCCGCGACTCCATCCTCGCAGCGCCCATCGTTCTGGACCTCGTTCTCTTCCTGGACCTGGCACATCGCGCCGGAATGAAAGGCATTCAGGAGTGGCTTAGCTTTTACTTTAAATCGCCCATGACGGCGCCGGGCCTCTATCCCGAACATGATCTGTTTATTCAGTCCATGAAGTTGAAAAATACGCTTCGCTGGATGATGGGCGAGGACTTGATCACGCACCTAGGGCAGGAGTACTACGACTAGCGAGACTTTTTGGCGCGGCGATAGACAAATTGTCCTGCTCTCGATTCATTTTTTAGATAGGGTAAAGTAATTTTTCGATTTGACGCTCGCGAGACCGCCGCGATAACCTACGAGCCGATGGATAGCGCGCGCAGGTTCTGCATTGCCCCGCAATACTCAATAACTCTTGATTTCGAGGAGATTCATGCCGACTGAACTGCGAAATTTTCTTGCTCTCTCCTATGACGAGCTCGAACAGATGAACTTGAAGGCGAAAGAGCAGCGCAAGAACCGCGTGGCCCCGCACAAGGTCCAGGAAGAGCGGATCAAATATTTGACCGACGAGAAGCGCATCAAGGCCGTAACCGTGCTCTTCAGTGACCTCGAAGGCCGCTTGCACATGTTGGATTACGACAAAAAGTTCCTGATAAAGAGTTGGGACAACTTGACGTTCGATGGCTCCTCGATTCGCGGCTTCACGGCCCAGCGCGAGAGCGATCTTCGCTTGGCGATGGATTGGGGCGCTTTCTACTGGGGGCCGTCCGACGTATTTGGCTCCGGGAAAGTGCTGGTCTTCGGCCACGTCATCGATAAAGACGGCAGCCCCTACGCCGGCGACATTCGCGGCGTGCTCAAGGGTTACGCCGATCAGCTTCACGAAAAGAAGGGCTACACGCTCAACGCTGCGAACGAGATCGAAGGCTTTCTCTTTCGAGGCTCCGACGCGGAGCGGCATTATTACGAGACCGGGAAATTTGACTACGTCAACACCGGCGGCTACTACCATTCCCTCCCCGGGGACCCTCTGCGCACGTTTATCGACACGACGGCGGAAGTGCAACGCTCGATGGGTTTTCAGAACGAGAAAGATCATCCGGAGGTCGCGCCATCGCAGTTCGAAATCAATTATGGGTACGGCGAAGTTGTGCAGGCCGCAGATCAAATTCAGCTTTACAAATTAATCTGCCGCCAAGTGGCGACGAACATGGGCTTCACGGCCTGCTTTTTGCCAAAGCCGGTGGTCGGCGTCAATGGCAACGGTATGCACACCAACGTTTCGATTAGCAAGGATGACAAAAACCTGTTTTGGGATCCAAAGGGTGAAGAGAAGTTGAGCAAGATGGGCTGGGAGTTCGTGGATCGCATTCTCACTCACGGAAACGACATCTGCTTGCTTCTGAATTCAAGCGTCAATGCTTACCGGCGACTGGACCCGCATTTCGAGGCTCCCAACCAGCTGAAAGCTTCTCCAACCGACCGCGGCGCGATGGTGCGCATCCCCATCGGGAATGAGCGCAGCATGCGCACGGAGGTCCGGGCGGTCGCTCCTGATGCCAATCCGTACATGGTCATGTACTCCATTTTCAAAACGGGGTTGGACGGCGAAACGGCGAAAATCAAAAACCTGCGAAGCGCGGAACGCTACCTGCCGGACAATATTTACACTGCACTGGAAAATTTCGAGAAGGCGGAGTGGACAACTAAACTTTTCGGCGCCGACGTCAAGGGACGCTACGCCGACCTCAAACGAGCGGCTGCGGATCGCTGCGCTCGCGCTCTCGGGACGGTGGTGAAGGCGCCGGAAGTCCAGTATCACCACGAAGTTTATAATCAGTTCCTATGGAATATGTTTTAGACGAGATTTGAAGAAGGGGGACGCGCTGGCCTGTTCGTTCCCTTTCTTATTTTTCTTCGATCTTTATTTGTAATAACTCGGGCCAGTCCTTCCCCGTTATGAACAATCGGTCGCCTTCGCGGTCGTAGGCAATCCCATTCAATACGCCTTCCGGTTCGCGTTGCTCCTTTGCGGAAATCTTTTCCAAATCAAGCCAAGCTAGGACTTGGCCCGTCTGCGGGTCGATTCGCGCGATTCGCGGCGAGTGCCAGATATTGGCGTAAATTAGCCCGTTGATATACTCCAACTCATTTAGATTTACGACCGCTTCGCGCCCCGCGTACACTTCGAGCCTTCGTTTCACCTGAAAAGTGGCCGGGTCGATGAATTGAATCTGATTCGTGCCATCGCTGAGTATCAGCGAGTGCTCATCGTGAGTCAGCCCCCAGCCCTCGGATTCGTAATGGAATTCTCCGGTCTTGCGAAAGGATTTCAGGCCGTAGATGAAGCCGGTCTTCGCTAGCCACGTCAGCTGATA
>JBARCY010000349.1:0-11569 GCA_049794595.1 Candidatus Acidiferrum sp. | reverse complement strand
ACACGAGCAATGGGCAGGAGACCAACCTCGGGCATCGTCCCTCCTGTCCCATCAGAAAACACCTCTCGCCCCTCCCTGTCGACTCCTCGATATCCAACTTGTGCCGAGGATGTCAACAGAGCCAGTGTTGATTCTAAACAAGTTACGGCGACTCTAAGTCTTTTAGAATCAGTATTTACAAAAAACTGGGGGAGGGGTAGAGCGGTACGGGGGGGTACAGACCGGGCACATCCCTGACAATCGTATCGCGCGAAGGCCGAGCGGACAACGCTTAAGAAGAACCTGCGCTGAGGCCGGATGGATGGAGGAAAGCAAATTTGGGCATACTCGAAGCTGCGATCCCTGCAATCATCGTCTGCACCAGAGACCGCGCCCGTGCCACTGCGTTCTATCGCGACATGCTAGGACTGTCGCTCGCCCACGAAGACAGCTTCGCCTCCGTCTTCAACATTGGCGGAGTCACTCTGCGCGTGTCCGTCGTGCCCGATTTCACCCCTCACGAGCACACCATCCTCGGCTTCCACGTCGAGGACGTGTCTGCCACCGTGAAAGCCCTGCGCGAAAAAGGCGTCGCCTTCAACTTCTACCCGCAGTTCCAGCAAGATGAACTCGGCATCCTGACTGTCACTGGCGGAGCCATTCGCGTGGCCTGGATTAAAGATCCCGATGGCAATGTGCTAAGCCTGACGAACGCTTAAAGAAACTCTCGGGGCTATCAGGTGATGCTGCTGGATACAAAATGAGTCGCTGCCTTTTAAGCTCGCCAGCCAATGTTAGCTGCGCTTCACCGCGTCTCTTGTCTTCAGCAGCCAGCCGCCGATGACGTAACCAAGCGTTCCGGTGATTATGCCCCCGAAAATATCCGCCAAATAATGATAGCGGCCCCAAATCGTCGAAACGCACATGCACAACACCAGCGGCAGCATCGCCCAGAAGAGCCATCTCCGGTGCCGCCAAGCGCCCCATGTCGCCGCGACCGCTCCCGCCACGTGCTCCGATGGAAACGCCGCGCCGCGCACGCGCCCATAATGCTCGATGAAATTGATCGCCGCGGTTGCCGGCCCGCCCTGCAGTGGTCCGTGCCATGCGCCGGCCATCGAAAACCATGGACTCTCGATCGGGAAAAAAATCGCGATCACATAACCGATCGCATACCCGACCGCCGAATACGTCATCACCGACCAGTACCCGCGCCAATCGCGCCGGTAATATAAAATTCCGCCGACCACAAGCAAGTAAGTGAAGTACGTCAGATAAACAAACTGCATGAAGTCGTTTCGCGCTGGAGTAGCGAATTGTTCGAGCCAGACGGTAGGGTGCACTCCAGTCAGCCCATGGTCGAACGCAATCAGCTTTGCATCCTGCCACCCCGGCTGCACCAAATGAACCAGCCACCCCAGCTCTTCAAAACAAAACAAAAAATACAGATGCGGATACCAATGCCGCCAAAAATGCCAAAATCTCTGGGTAAATGTAGGACAGACATTCTTGTCTGCCGCTTCTCTTCCGTTCTCACCAGGTTCAAGCCGTCCCGCAATCCGCGCCTCAACGCGGCACAAAACCAAAATCAGCGCAGCCACCAACGCCTGCACGCCGATCATCCGGACCGGATGCGCCAAGTTCTCCGCAAACAGAACGATCAACGCGCCCGAAATTCCCAGGTATCCCAACGCGACAAACTCAAACATCCAGCAAGCAGCCCATGCAGCCGCCAATTCCCCCACCAGCCATTCGCCAACGCTTTGTCCCCGTCCCTCGACCGTCGCGACGGCCGCGCCAGCATCCACAACGCCGTCGCGCCACTCAATCGCGAATTCCCGCTGCGCGTATGGGTGTCTCGCTATTCTTTTCATGCCCCGTCTCCCCTATTCACGCTCTCCGCCCGCAATCGCTTCTCCATCTTTTCCGCCCACTGTGCTCTCTGTGTCCTCCGTGCGCTCTGTATAAAATCTTTTTCTCGTCCCCAACGAAGAACTGGCCAGTCATTCTTCCGCGCAATCCGCATCAAGTCATTCGATGGATTCACCGCCGCCGGCTTTCCCGCCGCTTCGAGCATCCACCCGTCACCCGCGCTGTCCCCATACGCGAAGCATTGCTCGAGATCCAAATCCGATTCCGCCGCAATTCGCCGGATGGCTCTCGCTTTCGCTTCGCCGAACATTGCCTCTCCCACAATCCGGCCCGACCATCGTTCGTTTTTCTCTTCCAGCCGCGTAGCGCACACATGTATCCTGCACGCCCGTCGCCGCGCTCCAAGCTCGCCCTCAAGCGCGCGCGCCGCCAGCAACGCCAATGGCTCCAGCGTTCCGCTCAAAATCACAATCGAATGCCCCCGCTCCGCATGCCACCCTACACGCTCAATGGCTTCCGGGAAAAATGGCGGGAAGCTAATGTCTGCCCCACAACTGGCTTCATCCATCCGCACGCCTCGCAAATACATCTTGTTCGCGTGCAGGATCTGGCTGATCCCACGAGGCGGCAATCGGACCGCGTCCGCGAGCCACCAAAAATAATTCCGCGCCCCAATCAAATGTCGATAGCGAAGCATCAAGAAAAAACTCTTCTCCAGCGACGGCCTGTTCACCAGCGTCCCATCCAAATCAAAAAACGCCGCAACGCCTCCGCTCTTATCCTCTGCATCCTTTGCCTCTCTTACCTCATCCACTTTCCTGACCTCATTACTCTCCATCACATCGCTCCGTGCGCAATTCTCTTTACCCCGCGAATCGTCCCAGCGCCCGAGACAAACTTCCACCCTTCCGCCAGCACCGGCAACCCACGTAGCAAGCAAAATCCAGCCGTCATCCACGTCAATACGTGCGCGCCCACACGCACCAGCGCGTGCGCATCCGCGTTCATTCCGCCCAGCAACGCCACAGGACCGCGCGTCAATGCCAACTCCAGTCCGAGGTAACAAAAGCACAGGCACTTTATCGCCGCATACAAGCCGCGGCTCCAGCGCGACGCCACCAGCGTCCGCCCCCACCACGTCTTCAGCATCGCGTTTGCGCTCCACCCGGAATGGCCCGCGCGCATCGCCAGCCCACGCAGAAAATCCGTCGCCGCTCCGCGCGCAAAAAAGAAAACGGGCAGCCACAATGAGACCATTCCCACGACGGCAAAGTAGGTGAAATAAACGTTTTCGATCATCCGGTCGCCGAGAATGTCGAGCTGCGCGCCAACCGGCGTGGCCAGATTCTTCCGTCGCGCGATGTGTCCATCCAACGCATCGAGCGCAATCGTCGCTACCGTGAGCGCAACTGCTGCTAGATTCGCCCACGGTCCTCGCCCGAACAAACTCACCGCCGCAAATCCCACCGCCACCCGCAGCGCCGTCACTTTGTTTGGTGTCCATTTCATAGCCACCCGCCATGCGCTCATCGAGCGCCGCTATTGTATTTGGCAACCACGCTGCCAATTGCGCTGGACACAAAGTCTTTGCTTGCTGTCACTTGCGAGTTCCATCGCAAACCGATCCGCGTCGTTCTGTCCGCGGAATCTGTCTTCTGTCGCCGGTTCACTGCCGTATTCATCTAACGCGGCTTGTGCGCGTCTACGGGTGTTGCTGCGTGCCGCCGCG
The DNA here is from genome assembly GCA_049794595.1 of Candidatus Acidiferrum sp. Lineage (GTDB taxonomy): Bacteria > Acidobacteriota > Terriglobia > Acidiferrales > UBA7541 > Acidiferrum. The sequence goes on along the minus strand of JBARCY010000349.1, from coordinate 7,989 downwards.
CGCTAACGGGTGACACTTTTTCGCCGTCTTTATGGGAGAATGAAGAAGTCCAAGCAGGAAATGCGATTCGTTCCAGATACTGAACTGGCTTGACTGCGTCTCGCGCGAAGTCTAACACCGGTAACAAAATCTAAGATTGAATGGAAAGGCCAGCTCAGGTTTAAGAAAGATGATCGACGTTTCTCTCTCAGCAGCATTCATCGCCGGACTGGTTTCTTTTCTCTCGCCCTGCGTGCTTCCCCTCGTTCCCGGCTACATTTCCATGCTCTCCGGCATCGGCATGGAGCAGTTGCGCAGTGGCGAAACGCCACGTGCCAATCTCTTCGGTTCTTCTATTTCCTTTGTCATCGGTTTTTCGGCTGTTTTCATTTCCTTCGGCGCTGCGGCCAGCGCCGTTGGTTCGTTCCTCCTGCAGCATCGCAACTTTCTGACGCCGATCGCCGGGGCCCTCATCATCCTGTTCGGTCTTCATCTTACTGGCTTGCTCGTCAAGCTCAGCGTCCGGAATGGGGCCATCGTCGGCGGGATATTGGCGGCATTGGGAATTGTTTCGTTGGTTCGCGGCGGAAATCTTTTCCTGGGCCTCGGCGCCGTTCATTTCTTCTCTCTTTCCATCATCGGATTTTTGGGACCTGTCCTTGCCAAGTGGCTCAATCGCGATGTTCATCTTCGCAGCGCCAGCACGAAGCCCGGCATCTTCAGCGGCTTCTTCTTGGGGTTTGCATTTGCGTTTGGCTGGACGCCGTGTATCGGTCCAATCCTCCAAAGCGTGCTGGTGCTGGCCGCTGCAAGCGCCACCATCGCTCGCGGAGTTCTGCTGCTCGCGGTTTACTCGGCGGGTTTGGCCGTTCCCTTTCTTTTGACGGCGCTTGGCATCGGGCAATTTCTCAGGTTTTATCAGCGCTTCCGAAAGTATCTACAGGCCGTCGAACTCCTTAGCGGAGTTCTTCTGCTGTTCGTAGGTGGTTTGGTTTTTTTCAACAAGCTGACCTGGCTGGCCGGCAAACTCGGTTTCTTGAACAATGCTGTTTTGTGGCTTGAAAAATCTTTGACAGGAGTGAAATGAACAGCTCGTTTTTTTCGCCGCCGCACTCCGGAGATTTCAGATTCAGGTATAATTAAGACTGGGGAATGAAATGAAGAAGATTCTGCTCGTCATTGCAACTGTTTTAGCTATGATCATCGGGACTTACTTCGCCGACAGGGCTACTCGCCTTCAACCCAGAGCCACTAATTCGGTCGTAAAGGCCGATAATCAAACCACGGGAATTGCCGAGCCCGCGCTCACGCTTAAAGATCTTGATGGCAAGGATGTCTCCCTCAGCGAATACAAGGGCAAAGTCGTCTTGGTCAATTTCTGGGCTACATGGTGCGACCCCTGCCGTGGCGAAATTCCCTCGCTAATCGAATTGCAGCAGAAATATGGCCCCAAGGGTTTCGCCGTTTTGGGCATCGCCCTCGACGAGGAAGGCAAAAGCGTCGTCGCTCCGTTCGTTGCCAAAGAGCGTTTCGGCGTCGACGGCAAAGAACTCCCCATGAGCTACGAAATTCTCATCGGCAATGACCAAGCTGCCGATAAATTTGGCGGCCTCTTCGGCTACCCCACCAGCATCCTCATCTCCCGCGACGGCAAGCAGATCAAGCGCATCACCGGCATGATCGACTACGACGAAATGAGCAAAGCCATCGAATCACAACTCTGAAAAAAAAGCGGTTAGTGGTTGGTGCGTAGTGATTAGGTCGCAGGCGGCGATATTGCCCCCAAATGAGCCAAAGAGAAAAATCCAGCGCCACCAAGACCTCCTGGTCTGGCAGAAGTCAATGGACTTGGTGGTCGAGAGCTATCGGCTTGCGCAACTTCTCCCTATCAACAAACAGTATGGGCTGGCCTCCCAAATGCGCCGCGCCTCTGTCTCCGTTCCCGCTAACATCGCTGAGGGCGATGGCCGCTGGCACAAGAAGGAATTTCTTCGCTTTCTGCTTCTGGCGAATGGATCTTTAAAGGAGCTCGAAACTCATTTGGAAATTGGAAGAAGACTCAGTTTTTTCGCGTCATCGGAGCTGAGCAGGGCGCTCAAGATGGCTGACGAGATTGGGCGCATGCTCACCTCGCTGCGCGGCAAACTGGATCGCTAGCTCATCCCTGTTTTTCTTCGCTAGGCACTATGCACGAACCACTATCCACTTCGCTTGAAGTAAGAAATTCGCTCATGTACTCTGAACGTATGCTCGAGGAAAAAGACTTTCAACGTAAGGCTGACGCTGCTTTCGCGGAGCTCAAGAAGCGATTGCTCGTGCTTGCTGACGAGTATGACTTCGACGTAGAAGGCGAAAGCGGCAAACTCGAAATCATTTTCGAGGAGCCTGAAGAAGCGAAGTTCGTGATTTCACCGAACACGCCGATTCGTGAAATTTGGATTTCCGCTCTATCCACTTCCTTCAAGCTCGGCTGGTCGGAATCGAAGAACACCTTTGTCCTCGAAAAAACGGGCGAGGATCTCTTCCAGGTGATGAACCGCGTTGTTTCGCAACAGCTCGGCGCGCAGGTTAAGCTATGAGATCAATCCGCAGCCGGACCGAGAAAGCTGCTTCATGAAATTCGTTGCTGCTATCTTTTTGGGTGTCCTCATCATCGCGGCCGTCGCGGCTTTGCCTTCCGCGCCTCAGGACGTTCCTTCTCCGAAGGACGTCGTCGCTCCAACCGCCTACGTTTCGCTCGACCCCGTGGGCCGCGGCAGCCAGTTCCAGATTGCCGTCGTCCTGAAAATCCGGAACGGCTTTCACATCAACGCGCGCGAAAAATCCGCGGAGTACCTTATTGCCACCGATCTCCGCGCCAACGCCCCGTCCGGCTTTCAACTGGGCGAAGTTTCCTATCCCAAGGGCGCTCTGCATAACTTTACTTTTTCCAAGACGCCCCTGAACGTCTACGAGGGCACGATCATTCTCCGGCTTCCCGCCACCGCGCTGGCGGCCGCTCCTCTCGGAGCGCAGCACATCCCGCTGAAACTCCGGTATCAAGCGTGCAGCACGGAAATCTGTCTGCCTCCGGTCACTCTTGCACTGGACGCGGTTTTAAACGTAGCTTCCTCGGCTAGCGCTGCTAAACCTTCGCATCCCGAGATTTTTGGCTCCAAATAATTCTTTTGCGGTAGCTCCGGAATCTCTCGCGGCCTCGCCTAGTCAGCCTTGCAGTTCTGCCACCATCCTTAATTCCGCGCTGCCTACACGCTTCTCGGTATGCGGTGTGCTTGCAGATTCTGAGACACTTTAGTCATGAACCAGGCCGGAAAAGTCTCTCGAAAACTCCTGATCCTATTGGGAGCCGTTTTGTTGGCATTCATCGCCGTCGGGGTGATCGTCAGCTGGCGTGCGCGCCACATGGACAACTTCGTGCGCCTCTGGGTTATCCGCTCGCTCAGCGATCATTTTCAAAGCCGCGTGGGACTCGCCACTCTCCACGTCACCGGATTCCCTCACTTGGGCGTGACCGGTGAAGACTTGACCATTTATTTCCACGATCGTACCGATGTTCCGCCGCTCATTCACATCGATAAGTTTTCGTTTGACCTCGGAGTGATTGCTCTTCTTCATCTGCCACAACTCGTTTCGAGCGCAAAAGTCGAGAGCATGACCATCACCATCCCGCCTCGCGGAGAAAAAAAGGCACCGAAAGTTAGCGACTCTGGAAAACCGAACAATTTAATCTCTTCTTTGATCGTCGATGAAGTCATCTGCAAGAACACCATACTCATCACGCTCCCCAGAAAACCCGATCCCGGCAAACCCCAAAAAGAGCCGCTGGAATGGGACATCCACGACCTGGATTTGCACGCGGCCAGCGTGGACAAGCCTTTCCGCTTTCACGGAACTTTGACAAACGCGAAACCTAAAGGAGAAATCGACACCAGCGGAGATTTTGGTCCCTGGGATCTCGACGATCCCGGGGAAACGCCCGTTTCCGGTTCGTACAAATTCACGGATGCCGATCTTGGGCCCTTTCCAGGCATCGCCGGGATTTTGTCTTCGACGGGGAGATTCACCGGTGAACTTTCCGAGCTTGCAGTGAACGGTGAAACGGACACGCCCGATTTCTCTCTCGACAAAATTGGCAAGCCCGTGCCGTTGCACACCGAGTATTCCGCCACGGTCGACGGCACCAACGGCGACACTCTTCTTCATCCCGTGCGCGCCACCCTGATCCAATCACTGATCATCGCCGAGGGCAGCGTGATCAACGAGCCCGGCCACGTGGGCCACAGGATCGTCCTCGACGTCCACGCTCCTAACGCACGCATCCAAGACATTCTCAGCCTCGCCATGAATTCCGAGAAGCCCATCCTGACCGGTCCTGCAAAGATCACTGCGAAATTGCTTCTGCCTCCTGGCAAGGAGAAAGTTCTCGACAAGATGGTTCTCGATGGGCAGATCGGTATCGACGACGCGCGCTGGTCCAGCTCGGAAGTCCGCCAAAAACTTGAATCGCTCAGCCGCCACGCCGAGGGCAAGCCAGAGGACACCGACGCCGGCAGCGCGGTCTCCAATCTCCACGGCAATTTTCACCTGGAAAAAGGAATCGTCACATTTTCAAATCTGTCTTTCAGCATTCCGGGCGCGGCTATCGATCTCTCAGGCACTTACAAGTTGGTGGGCGGCGATATCGACCTCAAGGGCCATTTGCGTCTTCAAGCGCATCTCTCGCAAACCGTCACGGGCACCAAATCTTTCTTTCTGAAACTCCTCGATCCATTGTTCGAGAAAAACGGCGCAGGCGCGGTCATTCCCATTTCGATCAGTGGTACCCGTGAACATCTGACGGTCGGCTTATCCATCTTGCACAAGAAAATTGAGAAAAAAATCGGCGACCCCAAACGGTCAGCCAAGTAACCGTTGGATTAGGCTGAACTTCATTGACGCTGACGGGCCCCTTCCAATGCACTGGGGACGCACTCAAGATGTCGGTAGTGGGTGAGTTTCCGATTATCAGGAGTTGAGGCGGGAGTCGAACGGAAATTCAATTATCGCGTGTCAGGATAGTTCTTGGAAATCTGTTATGTCGTCCCATTTGATTAGGTAGTGGGTTCCGCTCTGATACTTGGCAACGTTGTTGCTTGAGTGAAGCTCAAAAATTACATCGCGCTCTGCGTCGCTGACAAACAGTGCAGATCCTTGTAGGACATCGCCGTCTTTACAGGTGACCCTGAGGATTTTTGCGTCTCCCCTGACCCGCCTTGCGTACTCTCTAAGTTTTTCGAGTTGGTCCTCTGTCATGCCCGCCTTCGTTCCTCCTAAATATCACACGTTTCCTTCGAAGTCCCGATAAACGCGTTACAGGAAGCTGCCCGCCAACCACAATTTGAGGAACCTTTTGGCGGCTGGACCGTCTTCTACTGCATGAACCTCTACGCCTATCTGCGCACTGCCTTTCGCCAAGTGAAGCGCAATCCCGGCTTTTTCGCGGTGGCTCTTGTGGCCTTGGCGCTGGGAATTGGCGCCAACACGGCTATTTTCAGCGCGGTAGAAGGAGTGCTGCTTCGTCCGCTGCCGTACGCCCAGCCAGGCCAGCTGGTGATAGTCTGGGAAGTGGTGTCGTATGATGGCTTTGGTCACAACACACCGGCCATTGCGAACTACATCGATTGGCGCGCGCAAAACCAGGTTTTCACGGACATGGTGGCGTTGCGTTACCACAATGCCGCGTTCACGGGCGACGGCCATGCGCCGGAGCAGTTGCTTGGACGGAGAGTGACGCCGAACTTTTTCGACGTGCTGGGCGTTCAGCCCGTGGTTGGCCGGCCGTTTACCGCGGAGGAGGATGCCGCCGGGGCCAAGGTCGTGGTGTTGAGCTACGCGCTGTGGCAGCGGCGGTTTGGGGGCGACCCTGCTGTCCTCGGACGCTCCATCTTGATGGATGATGAGCCCACAACGGTTATTGGCGTTATGCCTCGGGGATTTTTCTTTCCTGACATTGCCGCTGAGTTCTGGCAACCGGCTTCTTTCTCGCCCGAGGATCTCGCGCGGCGTAACCGGCACAACCTGGAAGTCGTTGCGCGCCTGAAGCCTGGCGTGACCGTCGTTCGCGCGCAGCACGATATGGACGTGATCGCCAAGCGTCTGCAGCTGCAGTATCCCGACACGAATACGAATATTGGCGCGGTGGTTGTTCCCATTCGCAAGCAATTTGCCGGCGACACCGGCACGGGCCTTTGGGTATTGCAAATTGCGGCTGTGCTGGTGCTGCTGATTGCTTGCTCGAACCTGGCGAATCTGCTTTTGGCTCGCGCCGCGGGACGGCGCCGCGAAATTGCCGTACGCATTGCACTGGGCGCGAGCCGCGGGCAGATCGCCGCGCAGCTCGTTACGGAAAGTCTTTTGCTTTCCGTCGGCGGAGGCTTGGGGGGGCTGCTCATTGGCAGGCTTTGCTGGGGCATATTCAAGAATCTCGTTCCTGCGCAAATTGCGGGAGAGGGCTTTGCGCTGAACGCGCCGGTGCTGCTGTTTACGGCCGCCGTCTCGATTCTGGCGGGCGTATTTTTTGGGGTGGTGCCGGCTTTGCGGGCGACGGATGTTTCTCTACAGGAATCTCTCAAGGAAGGTGGGCGAGCCGGCGAATCTCGCGGCGGCGTGCGGCTGCGAGACACTTTGGTGGTGGCGCAATTCGCGATGGCCTTTGCGCTTCTGGTGGGCGCGGCTCTGATGATCGAGACGCTGTGGAATTTGCGCCGAGTCGATCTTGGTTTTCGTTCCGACCATCTGCTGACCATGGGCGTGCCACTGCCGGACAAGAAATACAACACGAACGAAAAGATTCGCGCGTTCTATCGAGACGTGCTGGATCGCACGCGGACTCTCCCAGGCGTGAAGAGCGTGGGCTTTGGTTCGGATGTGCCGTTCACTTCGGTTGGCGACACGGAAGGCTACGCGATCGAAGGCGCGCCGCCTACTTTGCCGGGGCAGGACAACGATGCGCTGTATCGCGAGGTGACCGCAGGATATCTTGAAACAATTGGCGCGACTCTCGAGGAGGGCCGGCTCCTCGAGGATCGCGACATCGAATCCGGCCAGCCGGTGGTGGTGATCAACGAGTTTCTGGCGAAACGGCATTGGCCCGGTCAGGACGCTGTTGGGAAGCGCTTAAAGCTCACTGGCTCGAAGGAGCCGTGGCGGACCGTGGTGGGAGTCGTGAAAGACATTCGCGAACGCGGGCTCTTGTTGGAGATGAAGCCGGCGGTTTACGTACCGGTGAATCAGGTGGATAGTCCGTCGCCGTATTACCTGGTGGCGAGAACTTCGCAAGAGCCGGCCAGCGTGATTAATGCGTTGCGCGGGGCGGTTTGGTCGGTGGATAGCGAGCGGCCCGTGGCGTTCATTCGCACCATGGATCAGCTGATGGAGCAAAACGTGGCCGACCGCGAACGGCCTATGACGCTGCTCGGCATTTTCGCCGGACTCGCGCTCATTCTGGCTTGCATCGGAGTTTATGGCGTGCTGGCTTATTCGGTGGCGCAACGGACCCGCGAAATCGGCGTGCGCATGGCTTTGGGCGCCAGGCCGATGGATGTTACCCGGATGATTCTCGGGCGCGGATTGAAGTTGAGCGCTGTCGGGTTAGCGGCAGGCGCGGCGCTGGCCGGTGCGCTGGGAATTTTGTTGCGGAGTTTGCTGTTTGGAGTGACGCCGGAGGCTCCGCTTGTTTATGCCGGTACGGCTGCGTCTCTTATTATTGTTGCGCTGGCCGCATGCGTGATTCCAGCCCAGCGCGCCGCGCGAGTGGATCCTGTCGTGGCCCTGCGCGACGAATAATCATGGCGCACCCACCGAGAAATTCTGTTTGTCGCCGCTGCTGACAGACCTATAATCATCCTAGAAGCTGTTGCATAACCTAATACAGGGTCTTGAAAAGAAGGTAGTTGAATTTTCTGAGATGAGAGATAAGGAGAATCAGCAGCGCCCAAGGAGGGCCGATGGCCCGATCGGGTGCGTTGCTGA
>JBARCY010000348.1:0-8802 GCA_049794595.1 Candidatus Acidiferrum sp. | reverse complement strand
TGGCATCGCTCGGCTTCGAGACCGGAAGCGCCGCGACCTGCTGAGAAAGGCCGGACCTCGCGAATAACGGAAGGGACCAACAAAGGCCCTGCCAGAGGAATGAACGCCGATTCATGGATGCCCCCTTCCAATGATGGATCGGGAAACAAAGTGCCCGACAAGAGTGTTGGACAGTTCAGCAGCAAGGATGAGAGCCAGCCCCCTCGTCGCGCCCCTAGTAATTAGTTCATTTCGCAAGGAAATAGCTCAGGTCTGGCCGAAACTGGACCACTTCCTCGGTAAAGTGACCGCCGATTAGAGCCGAGATTTCATTCAGAATGCTATTCGCCTCGTCATTCCCGAAAGCATTCTTTAGGATTTCATCCGGCTCCGGACTGCCGAAATCGGCAGAGCGATCGTGCCCGATTGCGGCGACCTGAAAAACGGCGCGCCCCTGCGAATCGTTGTTGGAGGCGTACCAGGCAGCCATCTGCGTGAGTCCTTCCTCAAACTGCTTCTCGGCCCCCGGTTTCGGCGTCATTTCCGTGACCAAGGTGAGGTTCCCCGGCTCTTGCTGCCCCGAAGGAGGGAATAACACCGAGTATACCGACCGCAAAGACGAGAGGCTAGGCCGGAAAGCTTCATAAATCCTCCTAAAGCGAATTTTTAGAAATGGGAATGACACAAATGAACACCGTACTCGATTTGGAATCCTTGAATCTTTTTACTGAGTCACTAGATAACCGGAAATTGAAATCTGGCACCCCGTGCGAACTCCGCCTGTCCCAACAAAGACTGGTGTTCCAGCGTCTGCATAGAACCGCACGCTCTGAGCAGGCAAGCTAAAGCCAGCCCCGTCCGCAACCCCCAAAAAAATAAAAGGGACTCCTCCGCTGGTCGAGAGAACCACTGTTCCGGGGCCGCCAGAATTGCAGCCGCCACTCAACTCCTCGATCACGAGTTCCTTTACAGGTGCGCCAGTCGTTGTCGTGTTGGGGACAAAAAGCTGGCCTTGCATCTGACCGCCACCTGCAAATAACGGAAATATCCCTTGAAAGGCTTGCCGCGCCGGATTGTCGACGTCGCGATTCGGCACGGGATTCGCCGATGTATTTGCCACTGTGACGAGCGCCGAGACCAGAGCATGCACGGTCTTTGGCGCGACCAAGGTCATTACCGAAGCTACGAATAGAACTCCTGCGATACCTGCTCCCGCTTTGTAGAGCCATTCCTTCATTTTGTTTCTCCTCTGCGATTGAATTCCCTCAGGCGTGCTGAACCAAAATTGTCTTTGTCTTCGAAATTGCCGCCGCTAATTCTGCCGTGGCAATTTGCGACGCTGCCACCAACCCACGCCTAACAGTCCTGTGCCGAGCAGCAACAGTGATGCTGGCTCGGGCGTCGGCGCGGTGCTGCCGTTGCCTATGGTTAAGTCGAAAGCCCAATTCGCTGTATCGGTAAGGCACACGGGATTCCCGCTCGCGTCCACTCCGTTACAGGTCTGGAACAAGCCGCCGGTGAAGTCCGTGAAGCCTTCGCCGAGCGTGCCGTTGTCGAAGACCGCGCTCGCAATGTTGGCGCCATCGGACAGAATCAGAGTGTATGTTTCAGGCAGCAGCGAGAGCGACATCGTAATGTCTCCGCAGACCGCTCCGCCAATGTCAACCGATCCCGCCGGAGGGCAGCCGGCGAAGCTGGCAAAATTGCTAAGGACATCCGACGTACCGAAAGGATTGCCAATCCCGTCCGTGAGAATCGTTGCACCGGACCCTGTGCCGGAGAAAAGACCGATAAAGGGATCGAAGCCCCCGGCAGAAATCGTTTGCCCGGCTGCGTTGACGCCGCCGCCGAAGCCCCAGGTTTGCACTGTGACCATTTGGCTGCCCGCGCCTCCGACCGTGAACACCAGCGAAAACACGTCCGTCGAACTCGACAGCGTGCCTGTGTAAGAAACCGCGTTCGCTGAGGCGCCATGCGCCGCAGCCAAACTCAGAAACAGCAGAACCGCCATTGATTTCAAGAAGCGCATCGCTCTTGGACCTCCACTCGGACAGAGTCCCGAAAAAAAACGTCATTGATTTTTCGGCAGAGCGACGGTGATGCAGATCGCGCGGGGAGTCAAAGAAACTCGTCTTAAAGTCTATGTAAACAACTAAACGGTTTATTTGAAGGACATTACAGGGATATCTAAACTCGTTTCACAACGCACCGATCATGGTAAACTCCGTCGAAGCTGACTTGTAGAGCCATCCCATGAACCCTGGCTCGGAAAACCATGCCGTCTATCGCTTTGGAGTGTTCGAGGCGAACTCCCAAACAGGCGAATTCTTGAGGAAGGGTGTTCGAGTCAAGCTGCAAGAGCAGCCTTTTCAGCTTCTGACCCTGCTGCTGGAGAATCCAGGCGAGATAGTCAGCCGGGAAAGTGTGCGCCAGCGGCTCTGGACCGGTGATACTTTCGTCGATTTCGACGCCTCGCTCGGCGTTGCGGTGGGCAAATTGCGGGAGGCGCTCGGCGACGATGCCGACAATCCGCGATTTATCGAAACTATTCCTCGCCGCGGCTATCGGTTCATCGCGCCAGTTGAACGCTTACGCCACCAAACTCATTCCTTTCCATCCCAAGATCTCAAATCCGTTCCTTTCACGGCCGTGTCTTTCAGGGTCCTGAAATATTCCAGGATTGCATTGGCAATTCTAGTCTGTCTCGGTGTCGCCGTTGCCGGTGCTGTCTTTGTGTTCCATCTGATTCCGCGAAACTCGCCGTCGGCCGTCGAAGTCAGCGACCCCATGTCTCAGCCGCATATCCGCCGCTCGGTCGCTGTTCTTGGTTTCCGCAATCTTCCTGGACGCCCGGAAGACGCGTGGCTCTCTTCCGCGCTCTCCGAAATGCTGAATACAGAATTAGCGGCGGGCGGAGGGCTGCGGCTGGTATCCGGAGAGGATGTTGCGCGCGCCAAACGTGAGTTGCCTCTTACGAACGAGGACACACTTGCCAAGTCCACTTTGCAGTTATTGCGGACGAACCCGGGCGCGGACGTTGTGGTGCTCGGCGCTTACACTCCAATGCCGGGAAACGGCCAGCTTCGCATACGCCTCGATATTCGCTTGCAGGACACAAACAGCGGAGAAACCATTGCCGAAGAGGCGATCACGGGAAACGAAGCGGACCTTTTTGAATTGGCTTCGCGCGCCGGCGCTGATCTTCGCCGCCGTCTGGGTCTGGGCTCGCTTTCCGCCGCTGCGGCGATTACAGCCCGCGCGTCGCTTCCGTCGAATCAGCAAGCCGTTCGGCTGTATGCGGAGGGCCGCCAGAAACTGTGGGATTTCGACTTCCACGGCGCTCGCGACTTGCTGGTCAAAGCCGTGGCTGCCGATCCCACGTACCCATTGACTCATTCGGCTCTGTCCGAGGCATGGTGGCACTTAGGATATGAAAGCAAGGCTCGAGCCGAGGCCCAACGTGCGTTGGAACTTTCCAAGCACCTTTCGCAAGAGGACCACCTGCTTGTCGAAGGGCAATACGACAGAACGATGGAAGACTACCCCAAAGCCGTGGGAGCATATCAATCGCTTTTCAAGCTTTTTCCCGACAATCTCAACTATGGACTTCTTCTCGCCTCCGCTCAAGTTTACGCAAAGCCGGCGGACTCCCTGCAGACGCTTGCTTCCCTTCACCATCTTCCTTTTCCGGCGGGCGAGGACGCGCGCATTGACATGGTGGAAGCATCGGCATGGATAAACACAGATTTAGCGAAGGCACGCGAAGCCGCAAAACGCGCCATCGCCAAGGGTAACGCGCAGGGTTCACCTATCATTGTTTCTCGTACTTATGGAATTCTCTGCCAGCAGGATCCCGCAATAGGCACCATGGCGGAAGCTATCAGTGACTGCCAGAGCGCGATGAACAGCGCCCTGGCGGCTGGCGACCGCCACGGTGAAGCGTTGATGCTGACTGATCTTGCCGTTATCCATTGGCAACGGGGCGATCTTGCCCACGCCGAAGCGATGTTGCGTCAAGCGAACAAAGAATTCCGCCTGGTAGGAGACACTGGGGGAATCGCGGCTACTTTGAATAATCTAGGCGACGCTCGCCTCTCCGAGGGAGACTTAGACGAAGCGGCGAAGTTGCTGGGCAAGTCAATCCCGAACTATCGCGCCGTCGATGATAAGGACGGCATAGCCCGAGCTTTGAATGACTTGGGAGACGTGTCGCAAGAGAGAGGCGATCTTGACGCTGCGTCGCTGCGCTATCGCCAGGCCATGGCCACAGCACAGGAGATCGACGATAAGAGTGCTATTGCCTACGTAATGTTTGGGCTAGGAGATGTCGAGGGGGATCGCGGCAACCTTGCCGCAGCTCGCAAAGCCTACGAAGAATCGCTGGCGCTGCGCAATCAGACCGGTGAGAAGCAAGCTGCGGCGGAAACTCAGGTCGCCTTGGCCCGGCTCGCCATTGAGGAGGGCCATGCTCCCGACGCCGAGAGCGCGCTGCGCAAATGCGAAGCTCAGTTTCATCAAGAACAGCAGGCCGATGACGAACTGACGGCGAGCGCCGTTTTGATCCGGGCCTTGCTCGCGCAGGGCAAGAATTCCGATGCAAAAGCGGAAGAGAACCGGGCGGAGATCCTCGCGAACAAGAGCGAGAACCTTCTAAACCGTCTTCAGTTCTCTTTGGCATCAGCCCGCATCCTGCTCGCATCCGACCATCCTGAACCCTCTCGCCCGCAAATGGACGAGGTCTTGAAGGACGCGAAACGACGCGGATTCGCCGGTGTCGAGTTTGAAGCCCGTCTCGCCTTGGCAGAATTGGAGAAGAAGTCGGGGCATACCGCAGCGGCACAAGCACAGCTGACTTCATTAGCCAGGGACGCTCGTGCGAAAGGCTTCGCCCTCATCGCACGCAAGGCCACCAAAGAGGTTGTGCTCCTCAACCCAAATCACTCCTTTGGTTACAAATCTCGTCCTGGCTTGCTGTGAAGCAGCAGGGGTAATCCTTCTCCACGCTTCGGAAGAAAAGAAGTGGTGAGCCGCGGAGGACTCGAACCTCCAACCCGCTGATTAAGAGTTCCGAGGCAACGAGGAATCAACAAGTTACAGCACTTGTGAGTAATTACCGCGAATTGCGACACCTTGCTGCGCCGACAGCACTTAGCACCGTTTGCGTCGCAGCCCGTCGCAAGTCATCGGGTTTGGTGGTGGGCACAAAATTGGGCACACTCGCCGGACGGTTCTGACTCTCAATCGAGTCTCCGAATCATCGCGCAGAATGCTTCCAGAAACGGCATAGATCGCTCACGGCAAAACCGCGTCATCGGCTTCTGAATTCGCGCTCACGTCCCATAGAGGGGGTGGGCTTACTTCGATGCCGCGTAACACGTCCCGACGCTCACACCTAGCTCACGGGCCACGGCCGGCCACGATGCACCCGACGCTCTCCGAGTCGTTGCTGCGTTCCCCAAATGAAGCCCCAGCGATGGGCGACCCGAAGGCAGACCTTTTGACGAATTCCCACCCCGGCCAACAAATCCCCAAAGACCGCCACCGTCTTGCTTCTTCTCTCTCAACTAGGCTCAATAACAATGAGATACGAGCCGAGGCGTCTCATTTTCAGCGACGGGGCGGTGTGGTGTTGTGTGGGACATAGTCGCGGTTTCGTTTTCAGCGGATTTTCCGCTTGACACGCTGCTAGCAAAGCCACAGAATGCACTTGTACATTCTGAGAACCGAAACGTACAGAAGGGAATTAAAATAATGCCTGCTACATGCGAGCCGATTGTGAAGGGAAGCGTTTCCGCCACGGATTTCCGCGAACACCTAGCGCATTATTTGAAGGCGGCGAAAAACAATGAAGCAGTGTTGGTTGAAGTTCGAGGGGGCGGCTCCAAGTATGTGGTGGACAAAGACTGGCTTGATAATTTAGTGAAGGAACAAGAATCCATTCTCGCCACGATTGATATTCTGCTTGATCCTGAACTGACTACACGTCTCCTCAAAACGGCGCAAACTGTAGACGATGATCTTCGAGCAGGGCGTCTGCGCACCATGACCGAGGTTTTCGGCGCAGTGTGAGCAATCCTGCCGACTATCTAATCCGTTTCACTCCCGATGCAGCCCAGGATGTGAAATCTCTTGACGGCAGTATCAAGAAAAAACTCCAAAAAGCATTGGAAAAGAAGCTGGCGATCAATCCAGAAGGTTACGGTGTTCCTCTTCGCGGGCCACTCGCTGGATTCTGGAAACACAAATTCGGCTCACATCGGATCATCTACCGAATCTCGCCTGAACCGAAGGCCGTCATAGTTTGTGCTGTTGGCGCTCGTCGCGGTGAGGACGCGACGGATGTTTACAAGCAGTTTGAGAAAGCGGCGGCGGCTGGAAAGGTTGCCGAAAAAATTGCTGCTGTTCTTCGTCTGCTTTCGCATCAAAGAGAAGTCTTGATAACGAAGGCTGCGTAATCCCGATGCCCCACGTTCCAAAATCACCTGTTTGCTGATATGAAAAACCCGCCTGCAAAAACATGAGGCTTACAGGCGGCTTCGGATTTATGAAAGGCTGCGAGCCGCCTGATAAGCTGTTCCCACGCTCACACCTAGCTCACGGGCCACGGCAGGCCACGATGCGCCAGAAGCACGGAGACGCGCAATCTGAACGGCATCCACGGCGACACGCGGACGGCCCAGCCTCTTGCCTTTGGCTCTGGCGTTCCGCAGTCCGGCCCTAACCCGCTCGGCAATCAGGCTGCGTTCCAACTCGGCCACGGCTCCCAAGACGGTGAAGATCATCCGTCCGGCTGGCGTGGTCGTGTCTATTTGCTCCGACAGCGAAACAAACGCGACGCCAAGCGAGTTGAATGTTTCCAGCGCCCGCAGCAAGTGAGAAACCGAGCGGGCGAACCTATCAAACTTCCAGCACACTATCGCGTCAAACTTGCGACGGTGCGCATCCGCCATTAGCCGATTCAATTCTGGCCGCGAATCCTTAGCGCCGCTGATTCCCTCGTCCAGATATTCTCCCGCGATCTGGAACCCGCGCCGTTCGCAGTATTCTCGCAGCTCTCGCGTTTGCATCCTGACATCTTGGCCGTGATTCGTCGTGCTGATTCGAGCGTAAATTGCGGCTTTCATTCCGACACCTCACTGTCTGCGCTCATTAGTTCTAGTTCCAAGCGCATCAAGGATTCGCGCACGTTGTTATGGGCTTCGCGGGATAGACGCTCTAGGTTTGGCTCTGACGCGCCGTTTGATTCGGCTTGCCAGACGCGGCGCAACAATTGGACAAGATTCCCGTTTAGCCCGTAGCTCGAAAATTCCAGAACGCGGCATCGGCTGAGGAAACGAGCTTCGAGTCTGTCCGTTGCGTTACAGGTAAAAATCCAGATTGTGTTTGGGACAGGTTCGCTCGAATCCAGTTTCGATAGCAGATACTTCTGCGCCGCATCGGACATCGCGTCCGCCTCATCGCAGGTCACGATATGGAATCCGCCGGACAGAGGCACAAAATTACATTGCCGCACTACCGTTTCGAGAGTTGCAAGGTTGCATTGCTGCGAGCCGATATGATGAACCTCTGCGCTTAGCTCTGCGGCAATGGCTAAAGCAAGGCTTGTCTTGCCCGTGCCAGATGCGCCTACGAAAAGCCATGCGGACGCGAACGGATTCGCGGTCAATTTAGAGAGAATTCTCCGCTGTTTCTCCAGCCCGATAAAATCGGCAACCTTGCGCGGACGGTATTTTTCTGCGAGCGAGTGCGGAAACGCAAAGGTAGGAGTTGACATCATGCACCTACCTTTCCGTTGCGAGCCGGACGCGAATTGAGATCACGTTCGCCACGGACAACCGCGAGAAAATGTTCACGGCTGAATCGCGGATTGTCGGCTGCGAGTGCTTCGGCGAGATGCGCCGCGAAGTGTTCTTGCGCTTTGGCTGACTCGGCGCGTGTGAAGCCATCGGCTTGCAGCGAACCCAAGCCGTACCGGAGTGCTTCTGCGATGCGGATATAATCTTGTCGGCTCACAGCGCACCTGCTTCTGTGCCCGGAAGCACGCCAAGATAGGCCGCGTATTCATAGAGGGAGCCGTGCCAGTCGCGCGGATTAAGGAATCCGTCTTCGACTAGCTCGGCGACATCCTCATCCCAGAATTCGAGAATCGCGTCGCCGTCGCTGTTTTTATCGCACAGAGCAACGTGCGCACGATCACGCTCAAACCAGGTCTGTAGCTCAGTTTGTTCAATGGGAATTGCGGTAGAATCGGAATTAGCTTGCATGGAGATTAACCCTCCGTGTTGAGTTAGGCTCCGTTGCGTGCTGATAACACGTAGCGGGGCCGCTTTGTTTCTACGCCTTACGTTTCAGATACTCATCCACCGCACGCCGCACAATCTCGGCTACAGGTGCGCCCGTCTTTTCCGACAGTGCTCTGAGCCGTTTTAATTGTGCATCCGATAGATGGATGTTCGTTCGCTTCATAGGCCGTAATATACACACTCATACACACCTAGTCAAGCACGATTCGCTCGCCGGACGAAAATAAATGTGCGCCGATGGCACACGGATTGCTTTCGCGCGTGGCGAGTCTTTCAAATAACCCCGTTCGCAGCACGTCCCTAAGTGATTGATTCTTCGCGTCCGCTTTCAGTCAGTCTGCGCCGTCAAAAAACAGTTGTTTGTTGAAAGGTTGGGACGGAAGCGCAAGGCAGACGCGCGAGATCATCTGCAAATGGCGCGCAAATCTCCAACAGATTCGCAGCCGATTTTCAACGGACTTGGATAGGATGCGACACGGGCTTTGCGAAACCGGGCAGCCTCGTTGAAACTTGAGAAAGT
>JBARCY010000347.1:0-2476 GCA_049794595.1 Candidatus Acidiferrum sp. | reverse complement strand
GCCTTGCGTTGAGCGGGGGTGCGCACTTTGCTCCGTGAGAATTTTCGCGCGCACGTGATGGAACAAAACTCGCCGGTGCGATTCGGATTCGCTTCGACTGTGAAAACGATTCCACAACACTTGCAGGGATGAACTGTCCCGGTTGGGAATAACTGTTTATTTCTGCTCACAGCCTGCCTCCGGGCGTCCACGTCCCGTAGAGGGGGTCGGAATTCTCATAGGCTTCCTTCCCGGTTTTCAAATCGGGCCTTAGAGTGGGGTA
Organism: Candidatus Acidiferrum sp.; assembly: GCA_049794595.1. Taxonomy (GTDB): domain Bacteria; phylum Acidobacteriota; class Terriglobia; order Acidiferrales; family UBA7541; genus Acidiferrum. The sequence goes on along the minus strand of JBARCY010000347.1, from coordinate 2,214 downwards.
GCAATTCCTAGCTGTTCGTCGCAGAAGTTCCCGCATTTGGGGGTAGATCGTAGGGCTATTCTTTCCTATATCTAGGAGTAATTGCGAGAAGCGCTTTCCGCTCTGAGCGTTCATGTTTGCAACACCTCAGTTGGCTTCATCTCCAAGACCGGCGTGGCTGCGAAAGCTGCTTCGAGACCGTCGGGTGCCAGTTCCCGCGAATCAGGCTTTCCACCCGCAGTGTCGGAGGGGGTACAGGGGTCTGTCTCGTCGGCCATATTAAAAATACTAGAGCACTCCGACGTTGCGGGTGTTCGCAACGGGAGTGCCAGCAATAACTTACGGACATTCCGCATAGATTCAATCCAGTGCCTTTCAATGAGGTTTTTAGAAGTCAGGATGCCCAACTGTTGCAAGTCCTCGCCGGTGTTTCGGGCCGTTTGATCTGGCAATCGGCACTCCCTGTCCTCGTCGATTGCGGCCAACAGCTCCCGGCGATTTGGAGACAGACAATCCTCCGCCACACGGCAAACGGTCGCCAAGTCCTCCTCGTCGGGTTCGCTTTTGCCCCGAATGAACGCCAGCGCAATCGCCAGTTTTGTGAGTTCCTTTACCAGCCGCGTACCCACTTCTGGCTTTGGCGCATAAAGCAGATCGTGGTTTCGGTCACGCGCTACGGAACTACGGGCTGTTGCGACGAAATCCGCAACGCTGACGATAGCTGCTCGCATCGGCGCAGACAGAGAAACCAGCACGGGCTTCGGCAACACATCAAAAAATTCACGGACAGCAGCCGTTACCGTTTCGCGGGCCTCATCAGTTGTGCTTGTATTTTCAGCGGCGCGCTCCACTTTCGCGCGGTTGCCGTTTCCGCGAGCGCGGAATTTTACGAACCTCTCGCCAAGCTCTTGGTCAACGCTACTGTATCGCTCGATGGCGAGGGTTGAAGCTGCGATCAGCGAGAATCGGGACTTGTAACCCACAAGTCCTACGTTTCCGTATGAGTCATCGCTGAACCCGTCGTAGGCATCGCGTAAATCGCTAATCACTGCGTTACGCGCTTCCCGGTTCATAGAGAGAATCGGCGACAGGTCTTTGATGACAAGAATCTTGCCGTCCAACTTCGGCAGCAAACTAGGATCGCGTTCAGGATGTTTTGGGTCGCGGTATCCGCTTTTCAACGACTTCGGGGTTAGCTTGGAAACAAACACCACTAATTCGGATTCGCGGAGCGACCGCAGCAGTTCTGTCTTGCCGCCGCCGCTGGCATCAATAATCATGCCCCACAATGGATCGCCGGGAATGCGATGCGAAACAACCACCGCGAACACAAAGTCAATCACGTCCAAGTCCTCTGCGGGAATATGAAGATATTGCTGGAATGCGCGCCGCAGCTCGGCGATGGGGCTACTTTTGTGATCCGTCTCCATTGGGGTTCGTCCTTTTTGGGTCGAGTAGATTACCGGGCTTGAGGGTTTGTTCCCGGCGAACAGTGGTGATCTCACCGTTCACAAAGACCAGTTCGATGTGCCCGAAGAATCGGTCTGAAATTGCGCAGCGTAGCATCTCGGTAACTTCGTTAAGGGTTGAGTTCATTTCGTATCCTCGGATCGGCGGCCCCGAACTTTACACAGACGCTTGCGGCCTACGGTCTGGGAATCCGTCTGTGACCAGGTTGACATCGGGTGGGTCAGCGCCTGGATTTGGACTGACACTGGCTCCGTACTCCGGCCCGCCACAAACGGCTGTGTGAAATTCGGGGTGTAAATGCTCACGGTTTTTCTCCCGCCGGAACGGTTGCTTTGGCGATGAAATTCTCCACAGCGGTGCGTGGAATCCGCACAAGCCGTCCGATTTTGCAGAATTCGATTCTGCGGACGAGAATCCAAGCGCGAATCGTGCTCGGCTTCAACCGGAGCGCAGCGGCGGCTTCCGCAATCGTAAGCAGTTCAGGCAGCATGACCGGCCCCTGCGCTTGCACCCTGCAATTCCCTAAGCGTCCTGACTTGCTGTTGCCGCTCAGTGATGGCGCTCGCCGGAATCATCCAGCGATTGCCTTGTTTCTCGGCCCGCAGCTTGCCGCTGTACAGCAACACGTAAAGCCGCTGTAAACCAACATTGAGCCTCTGAGCGGCTTCCCTGGGATTCAACATCTTCTCTTTAGCCATCTGCTTCAACTCCGGCGGCTGATTGCCGCGCTGTTTCTACTTGACAGCCTAATAGAAGTGCGTAATA
>JBARCY010000346.1:0-13542 GCA_049794595.1 Candidatus Acidiferrum sp. | reverse complement strand
TTGTTGAACCGTTGCTCGAGTTCGATGGAAATCATCGCTTCCGCAAGCTTGCGCTGCCAGGTCCGGTCGGTCGAAAGAAAAAACGTCCGCGCTACTTGCATGGTGATGGTGCTCGCGCCCTGGTAGTGGCTCGAGCTGTGCCGGATATCGGCCCACGCCGCGCCTGCAATTCGCACGAAATCGAAGCCGCCGTGATCGAAAAACCGCTTGTCTTCGGCGGAAAGAATTGCGTGCACGAGCACCGGCGGCAAATCCTCATATCGCACTGGCCGCCGCTTTTCCCGCGCGCTATCAAATAAATTTGTAATCAGCTCCGGCTCGATTTGCGCCGTATCCAGTTCCGAGTCGCCTGCCAGCGGGCGGATCGAGCGGATCGCCTTCCCGGTGAATTTCACGGCCAGCGCATTCGATCCGCCGAAATAGGAAAGTCTCGAAGGGCGAACGTCTACCGTGTCGCCCTGCACGGTGAACTCACCCAAGGAGTTGTCGTCCGTCTCCGGACGGTAACCGACGCGCGTCAAGTACGTCGCCAAGTCTTCCGGGCCCCAGGCCTCTCCGATGGAAATATATTCCGGCGCGGAAAAAATCTGCGTCGTGTTTTGAAACACTTTTCCGGAAAGCCGCGCATCGATCATGCGCGAATATTTGACGTAGTAATAAGTGAGAATTCCCCCGACGGTGAGGAACGCGGCGAAAACGATTCCCAGAAACGTCAACCCCGCCGCGGACGTGAAAAATCCTTTTCGAATTCGAATGCGCAAACTGTGGCTCCCGGGGCTGTGGCTTTATTGTCTCCCAACACTCGCCACTAAGAAAGACGAAGTTCGCCGTTGCGAAGTTGCCCGAACACTTTTTCGCACCAGCCTCGCCTCGACAAACTTCAGAGGCGGCGGTTCCTCGGCAAGCGTCTGCACAATCGAAAATGGAATCATGGAACCAGCCATCCGAGCGGCTGACGGAATACGGCTACATGATGGATTTGTTTTCACTGGAAGGCGAAAAGTGAAGTTCGGTGCTGTAGACGAGCAAATCGATGGGAACCGTATAATCCAGCGAAATTTTGACTACCTGCTGGTTCGCGGAAACCTTGATGTCTTCCCGCTTAGCCGGTATATCCAGATCCTGCATTTCTTTGTAGACATTGTCCCGAATCTGATCTTCCGAATACCGGTTGACCACCGCAAACCGCGCCACCTCGTCCATTTTGTTGTTCAACTCATATTCGGATATGAAAGGCGGCACCAATTTAAACGCCACAAAAACCGCAATCACCAGGAACACGGTATACGCGATGGCCTTCATACTCCCGCCGCCACGTTGTGTTTTCCAACGATGACTCGAAACGCATCCAGGGGTACCTGCAGATTCCACGAGACTTTTCTCCGGGCGCCGGCAACACCGCAGCCAATGCACGGCATCGCTCGGCAGGATTATTCGACTCTCTCATAGTTAACGCTAGCACTCAGCCAGTGCGGTGTCGAGATTTTGGCGCAGCGCATGTTCCCGGAAAGCTACGGGGCGTTCATACGGGTCAAATCGGTTTTTAGTGCTAAATTCCTCAGTAGGCTCGCGCAAAAATGGCCCGTTCCGGGGCTGCTTTCCCGCAATAAACGCATGTGCCGGAGCCCTTGCCGCGCGCATTCCCCTCGCCGAGGCTCTGGTCGATCGGAATGCAACGCATGGTCGCGCGCGTCTCTTCTTTAATTTTCGCTTCGCACTCCGCGCTTCCGCACCATCCCGAATACGCGAATCCGTTTTCCACAGCGTTCTTCAACTGATCGTACGTACTCGCGTCGTGGGTGTTGGCCTTGCGAAATGCTAGCGCCTTGTCGTGCAGCGCCTGTTGGATTTCCACGAGCAACTTCTCAATCGTCTGAACGATTCCCGCCAGCGGGGCGCTGACCTTCCCCTCTCTTCCAGGACGGTCCCGCCTCGCCAGCACCGCCGACGCTTTCGCCACATCCTTCGGTCCCAACTCGACGCGCAACGGCACGCCGCGCATCTCCCAATCGTTGAATTTCCATCCAGGACTCTGCCCTTCGCGCTCGTCAACGGTGACCCGTATATTCGCAGCCACAAGTTCCGCTTTCAATTTCCGCGCCGCCTCCATCACCGAGCTCTTTTCTTCGTCGGTCTTGTAAATTGGCACGATCACTATTTGATATGGCGCCAGCTTCGGCGGAAGAACCAGCCCCTGATCGTCGCCGTGCACCATGATGATCGCGCCAATCACGCGCGTCGAAAGCCCCCAGGAAGTCGTCCAGCAATGCTGCAGTTGCCCGCCCTGATCGAGATATCGCACCTCGAACGCCTGCGCAAAATTTTGCCCGAGGAAATGTGAAGTGCCGGACTGCAACGCTTTGCCATCGCCCATCATTCCTTCGATCGAATATGTCACGTCCGCGCCCGCGAATTTCTCCGCGTCCGACTTTTTCCCGGCAATCACGGGGATCGCCGCATCGTTCACCGCAAAATCCGTGTAAATATCCAGCATCTGCCGCGTTTCGATTTCCGCCTCCTCGCGCGTCGCGTGCGCCGTGTGCCCTTCCTGCCAGTAGAACTCGAGTGTCCGCAGAAAAAGTTTCGTCCGCAATTCCCAACGCACCACGCTATTCCACTGGTTCATCAAAACCGGCAAGTCGCGATACGATTGGATCCACTTTGACCACATGTGCCCGATGATCGTCTCCGAAGTCGGCCGGATCACCAGCGGCTCCGCCAGCTTCTCGCCCCCGCCGATGGTCACGACCGCCAGCTCGGGGGAAAACCCCTCAACGTGATGCTTCTCCTTGTCGATGAAGCTGCGCGGGATGAGTAGCGGAAACGCCACGTTCTGGTGCCCGGTGGCCTTGAAACGCCGGTCCAGCGCCGCCTGCATGTTCTCCCACAGCGCCCACCCGTACGGCCGCACAATCATGCAGCCGCGTACTGGCGCGTAGTCGGCGAGCTGCGCCTTCAAAACAAGTTGGTTATACCACTCGGAAAAATCTTGTGCGCGCGTAGGAAGTTTTTCTTCAGCCATGCGTCGGTTTTAGCCGTTCTCCTCAGCAGCAATAATCTCTACCGTGTAAACTAAAAAAGCGTATCGGACGTCCGGCATCGTGTCAACGAACGGCAGCCATTGGCCGCTCGAAGGCCACGACGACAATTCTCTCAGTGGTGGGGCTTACCGGCTATCGCCGCCGCTTCGCCAACTCCAAAGATTACTTGCACGGTGCGAGGCGGGGCAATGGAACTTCCCTCATGCCGGAAACATGGTAAAACGATTTGGATGTCCAAGTCGCCGCAAATACAATCCGAAATGACGACAGAGAGCGTTCCAAGACAGCACCGAGATGCCGCGGTCAGTGCGATTTCCGGGTGGCGCGCGTATGTCAACGGGCTTCTTGCGGCGGAAATTTCCGCTCTGACGCGCTATTACGATCGCGTGATCCAATGGCTGCCGCGCGAGGACGACACGGGTGGCCTGCTCACCGCCATCGACGCGCCGCGCAAAGAAACCGTGGGCAAAGATGACCCGTTCCCCGACCTGAGTCACGAGCGAGACAAGCGCACCGCGATTCTGATCAACGGCACGTTCAATCACGACTTCGATATTCAAGCGCTTCTAATGCAGCTGAAAGCAAGGCTTGCGCGTACCTCGCGCCTCGTGGTCGTTCTCTATAACCCCTACCTGCGTTTGGCTTACTACCTCACGAAACGCTTTGGTATCCGAAAGGGGGACCTGCCAAGCACGTTCGTCACCCGCGTCGATCTCCAAAATATAGCTAAAGTGGCTGGCTTTGAGATCGTGCGGCAGCGCCTGGCACTCTATTGCCCCTGGCGGATGCTGGGACTCGGCACGGCCATCAATCGCGTAATGCCCCTGGTGCCGCTGGCGCGTTGGCTGAGCCTGACGTCGATCGTGGTGATGCGGCCGCTCGTTCCAATGTCGAAGCAGGGAATCTCTTGCGTTATTCCCGCGCGCAACGAACGCGGAAACATCGAGAATGCGCTCAAGCGCTTCCCGGACCTGGGCCGCGAAGTGGAGATTATTTTTGTCGAAGGCCACTCAACCGACGGCACTTGGGAAGAAATTCTCCGCGTCTCCACTGTCTATCGCGACCAGTTCCGCATTCTTGCCGTGCAACAGTCCGGCAAAGGTAAAGCGGACGCCGTTCGGCTCGGCTTTTCTCAAGCCCGTGAAGACTTGCTGGTGATTCTCGATGCCGACCTGACCATGCCGCCAGAGATGCTCACTCGTTTTAGCTACGCCTACGACCAGGGCCACGGTGATTTCATCAATGGGTCGCGCTTGGTCTATCCTATGGAAGGCGCCGCCATGCGATTCCTGAATCGCATCGCGAATATTTTCTTCGCAAAAATGCTTAGCGCTGTCCTCGACGTGCGGCTGGGAGATTCCCTGTGTGGAACGAAGCTGCTTACGCGCCATGATTACGAGCGCATGGTGGCATGGCGAAAGGATTTCGGCGAATTTGACCCGTTTGGCGATTTCGAGCTGCTTTTTCCTGCCGCCGAGCTGGGCCTGGAAATTGTGGACGTGCCGGTGCGCTATCTCGCGCGCACGTATGGCGAAACAAACATCCAGCGCTTCCGCCACGGTTTGCAGTTGCTGAAAATGACCTGGGTCGGTCTCGTGCGCATAAAAATGGGCGTCCGAAAGAGGCTCTCGGCTAGTTCGCAGACAGTCCCGCGCTAAACTCACCAGTGGATTTCACGCCCTGCCTTGCAAAGCGGGTGTGCCTCAGCGCGGGGACAAACTCCCGTCTGCTCTTGCAATGACATTTATACTTGCTCCGTCCGGAATGAGCTTCTCAAGTTCTCTCTCCTGGAGCGGAAGCGGAGCCCAACTGCTTGCGTGTTGTATCGAGTACCCGGCGTCTCGCAGAAGCCCGACCAGCGCAGGAAAACTGTTGTGTTCCTCGGCGTGCACGTAGGGCGACATCTCCATCACCAAGATGGGCCTGAATTTTTTCAGAGCTTCGAGCCCGCCCTGCAGCACGGGCAACTCATGGCCGTCTACATCTATTTTGATGACGTCCAAACGGCCAATGCCCTCGCGCTCCACGATGCGGTCCAGCGTGTCCACCGTCGCGTTGTTCGCGGTGACTTGGCGTCCCCTGTGCTTGGGGTGCACAGAAGCGTCCTTCTCGAGAGGCCAGCTGGCGAAGATTTCCTTGGGAGCGTCCTTGGCGGGCTCTGCGGCCAATAGAACTTGCCGCGGATAGGTCCGCGCCTGTAGTCCCGGATTCAGCGCAAGGTTGCGCTTCAATTTGTCGAACGCAAAGTCGGTTGGCTCAAAGGCGAAAACTTTTCCGGCAGGCCCCACGCAGCGCGCCAGTCCCAAGGTGTGGGCGCCGATGTTCGCTCCGATGTCAAACGCCACGTCGCCAGGCTTCACAAGTTTTTCCAGGGTGATCACCGTCGAACGCTCGAACGCGCCCAACAAATAAATCGAAAAGTCGATCCCCTCGCTCAGATCCAGGCTCCACATCAGACCGCGGCGCCGGACGATTGCTGAGCTGTTTTTGCCGGCCATCGCGCGCCCCACGCTGATGAACTTATAAGCGAGAGACGCCAGCGATATTTTTGTTTTGGTCGTCAGCATTGTCGTAGCCAGCTCAAGAAAGCCCCACACCCGTTCGCGAGAGTTCAACCGGTGCCGCGCGTTACAACCGGCGTACCGTGATGAACGCAAACATTCCGAGGCTGGGCATCCGGGATTCCAACATCCGCTCGAATCGCGCCCACGCCGAATGAGTAAAGCCCGGCATCAGACTGCGCATGGCCACTCCGCCGGAAATCAGGTAGCGAAACGGCAGAAAAGGCTGAATCCGTTCAATGCAAAATTCCGGGTAACTAATTTCAAATTTGCCGCGATCTCTTGCAAAAACTATCCACGGCATCGCGATGTTGGCGCCGGAGAGCGGCCCCGTCGAGGAGTACGTCCAATCCGCCGCTTCGGGGCGGAACGTCTCGTGATGAAAGTACTTGTAGATGAAGGACGACCATGGCGTGATCCACGGTTCGATCATCAGTATTTTTCCTCCCGGGCGCAGGCACCTCGAAGCTTGCTCGAAGAATCTCCTCACATCGGGCACATGGTGCATCACGTTGGTCATCACGATCGCCCGCATCGATCGATCGGCGAAGGGCATCCTCTCTGCATCAGCGACGATTCGCACACCAGCACAAGGGAAAACCTCTGAAGTGATCAGTCCCGGAATGAACTGCGCACAGTAACCGGCCCCCGAGCCCAGCTCCAGGACTTCCCCTTCGCCCAGAGGAAGTTCTCGAGCAAGCATGCCGTACCACTCATCATAAATGGCCTTCAAGAAAGTCTTGGACCAAATAATCTGTTTTCGCAGTTCTGTCGTGCCCGGATCATCCAGATCGCGTCCCGCCGTCAGCGGGTGAGCGAGCAGTCGACGCAGGGGTGCGGCCCACAAGCGATTTACCCTCTCCGCCGGGACCGCGCCTGCCAGCGAATCCCAAAGACCCTCATCCGGTTCGAATCCGCACTCGTCATGGTTTTAACGCCCAGCCGCGTTCCCGTGTTTCCAGCTGGCCTGCACACCTGTGGCTTGCTCGTGCCAATTACCATTTGCTCTGGCTTCGTCATCCGTCGCAGCCATCATGGTTGTCCTGCGGCCTTGCCATGAAGTGCTTCCAGCCGGCTCCGTGCTTCCCTCATTTCAGGAGCCAGCTGCAGTGCCGCACCATATGCTTTCTGGGCTTGCGCGAAATTGCCTTGGCTTTCCAGCGCTCGCCCGAGCCAATAGCATGCAATTGGCGAAGGCGAGATTTGGTTGGCGTGCGTGAAATCGGCAATGGCGGCGGCGTATTCCCAGGAATTTAGCTCGATCGTTCCTCGTCCGATGTAGCTATTCTGCTCATTCGGATTCAGCGCAATGGCCGCGTCCAATTCCGGCAACGCCGCCGCGTAATTTTTCGACACTAGGTAGAGAATTCCAAGATTGTTGTGAGCTTGCCCCGCTTCGAGAGAGTGCGGAGAGAGCGCCAGCACCACGCGGTACTCCCGCGCAGCCTCTTCCGCGCGGCCGTCGCGCTGAAGCAGAACGCCCAGATTGTAATGGCCTACCGCCAGATCCGGAGTCAAACGTACCGCAGCTTCGAGATGCCCTGCCGCGAGCTGTAGTTGTCCTCTCCCCATCAGAGCCGCACCCAGATTGTTTTCAGCGAGCCCGTTGTTGCTGGTCACCTCGAGCGTGTGCGAGAAAAGCGTATAGCTGTCCCTCCAGTAGCCAATCTGCTTGTGAGTTAAGTATGCGTACGGCGATGCCAGCAGTAGAAACGACGCCGCGGCAATTCCTTGATTCACCTGCAAACGTGACGCCCATTCGCCCAAAAACCAAACAACGGCAACGAATAACCCGATCATTGGAATGTACATAAAGCGGTCGGCCATTCCTTGCCGTCCCGACTGCACAATTCCGCACATCGGCACCATCGTTCCCAAATACCAGAGCCAGCCTGCTAGCAGATACTTTCTCTCTCGAAAATGCCAGACGGCTCCGCTAATGCAAACCAGCAAGACTCCAGCGACAATGACCTTCGGCCACGCGAGCGAATTTTCCGGGTGCGGATAAAATACCGCCAAGCGCGTTGGCCAAATCGCCTTGCCGAGGTACGCCCAATACGAATAAACGGCATTTTTCAATCGCCAAGTGAACGGCATCGCTGCTGCCAGCGCGCCTTCCCTGCGATTCACATAGAGCGTCATCCAGCCCGCCGCCGCGGCCAGCAGCAGAAGCGGAATCTTTTCCATCGCCAGCGCGAGAAAGTTGGAAGCGAATCGGCTCTTGCCGCCCGACTCCTCAAGATTCGAGAATCTTCGCAGCGGCCAGTAATCCAGCAGTAGCAGAGCAAAGGGCAGCGAGACCACCCACACCTTGGACATCAGGGCCATAGCGAAAAGCAGTGTCGCGCAACAATACCGGACTAAGCCAGGCTTGCGTGCATACCACCCATACGCCCACAGCGTAAGCAAAAGAAAGAACATCGAGAGCACAGCCTTGCGTTCCGTGACCCATGCGACGGATTCCACATTAAGCGGGTGAATCGCGAAAAGTGTGGCCACCGCCGCGCTCCGCAGAGGAAGCCTCGTGGCGCGCTCCAGCAGAAAAAAAAGAAGCAAAACGTTCAGAGTCTGAAACAAGACGTTGGTAAAGTGATGGCCCGCGGGGTTCGTTCCATAAATCTGCACATCCATCAGGTGTGAAATCCACGTCAGTGGATGCCAGTTCGCGGCCGGATTATCTGTCCCGAAAGCCCACTTGAGATTTGCCCAAGAAAGTCCTTCCAGCACGTGCTCGTTCCGCGTGACGTAATCTGGATCGTCGAAATTGACAAATCCATTCCGGACCGCCGGGGCGTAGAGAAGCAAAGTCCCCGCGGCAAGCAGGATCGCCAGAAGAATAACGAGGCGGTGGTCGGTCCTCTGAGGCGCGGCCGGCGAAGCAGGGTCCATATCATCAGGAAAGTTCATCGCTCGCGGGAAGTTCACCGGCGCACCACGCCCGCGGAATCAAGCAGAATCTGGCGGAAGGAAGCAATGAAAGTGCGCATGAGTATTTGGAACGCCAGAAAATATCATCGCTGTGCCCGAACATTGCTGCAAGTGAAGCGATGACATGCGTAGCCTGGGCGATAACGCCGATATTCCTTGGCGACCGATGGCCGTCCTGATCATGCCGGGCGGCCTGCGCCGCCGCGTTGAAGTTGCCGTTGCATGGGGCCAGGACGCTGATTGCAATCTCTCAGGCAAAGCTTCGGTTGCGGATGGACGATTACGCGTAGTCCAGGAGCGTCATGAAGCCAAAATCCATGTGCAGCTGCTGGTAAAAGTGGAAGAGCGTCAGACCGGGATTATCGGCCACAAAATCCATTTCCGCTTCCTGATACCCGCCGAGCATTAAGACATCTTTCAAGACTCCTGCCGTGGCTTTCCCGCAATGTTAGTTAATTCAAAGCTGTGACGATGAAGATGAACCGGATGTATATCGTCGCTGGCGTTATGAAAGCGGAGCCGCTAACGCTTCCCTTCTTTTAATGGAAATTCCTGGTGAGAACGACGCTCGAGTCGTATGGCACATCGAGCCGGCCATGGCGAACCCCGCGCTGCTATCTCGTGGTGACGTCCCGCCATGTATATTCTGCTGCTGTGTCACCACCAGCAAACAAGAGACTACGGGAATGTCGACGCGCCACTCTCATAAGGTTCGTTGTGTAGACTACCCTCTATGCTGCAAGTCAATAAAGTCCGTTCTTGAGCGGTTGTCGCGATATCATTGCGTTTCCTACACCGGTTTTTCTATCTTCCTTCTCCCATGTATAGTAGAGACCAAGATAAGCGTAATTCTCCGTCTGACCCGCCACGGAATGCCCGTACGCAAATAGAAACTGCAAATTTGGATTCTTGAAGTGGTAATAACCGCCCGCGTCAATCAGAGTCGAAGATTGCGTTTGAGGAGTAGCAAAGCCTTCCCGCGCGTGGGAAAAGACTTCAACGCCTAATTCCAGCCTCTTATTGATTTTGCGCTTCACAAGAAAGCCACCGTATAAATAGTTGCGATACTGGAATTGTCTAACAATTGTGTATCCCATACCGCCGTCGAAGGTCCAAAGCCCCTCGTCCTTTTCCACCCAAACCGGAAGTTTATACCAAACCTTTCCGACGCCGAGCCCCCTGGCATAACTACCGGTCGGAACTTCCAACATGGTGAATGTGCCGATCTGCGGACGACGTTTCGTTTGCTTTATGAAACCGAACTTCACGCCTAATTCCATGTCCGTAAGGCCAAAAGCGCGAGGGCCCATTCCGGCAGGAACATAGATAGGATTATTCGTCGGGAATATGCCGCCGAACGGCAAAATCGCGTGGAGCTGGATTCTGGGGAGCGCTCCCCAGTTGAATTCAAATGCGGGGCCCAGCGTGTCATACTCCGCCGGAGTGCCGTCCACGCCACCGAAAATATAGGCCTCGTAATGTTTATAGTCCACCGGCGTTGGATCGTCAGTCTGATAGGGAGGCCCTTGCGCCCATACGCTGGGACTGGCCAGCATCACGAGGAAGAAGAGGGCTAGTTTTGACCATTTACTTCTGATTTTCATTAACTCTCCCGTTTTCGCGCGAAGACCAGGATATGAGTTTGGGCGAATCTTTCTTCACGGTTGGCCGCAACGTAGCCATCATTCCTTCGGCCCCGGAATATTTTCTTGCTTGCGCGGTGTATCAACCGACAGCGCTCCACCGCCCGCGGAAATCAAGAAAAGGAGAGAGAAGAACATCGCACAATCCGTTCGGGCGTCGCGCACCATGTATCAAAAACCCTGTCCTGCTCGAAACAACTCCGGAATCTTCGTCGTCTCGATGGCGCTACTAATCACGATCAAAAGCGGAACCGCGGCAGCTGGCGTCAGAAGGCCGCACATGACGAAAAGGCCGCGGACCATCTCGAAGCCTCCGACAAAAAGGGCGCGATTGGCTTGCGCGATGAGATCTTTGTCGCCCTTATCGATCATGACGGGGACTTGCGCGGCATCTCAATCATGTTCATCGTGCTTGGTGAATTGTAAATACCATTTGAGTTTGCCCGTATCGCGATCAAAGGCGCGCATCGAACCGAAGCCACCATGAATCACCGGAAAGCTTCGCCGAATCACGCGATCCCCTCCAATTCAGGAGGTTGCTGCCGCCAAGGAAGCAAAGCCGCAGCGCTTAAGCAGCGAGACGAAGCGCGAATCGTTTCGGAGCGCGTCCCATTTGGGATCGATAGGGAGAAAGACCAAATGGACGTCGTGGATGTCGAACGACCGATCGAGCCACTCGAAGGAATCGTTGGGTTCGCCGAGCCCTGCGTGGACGAGGGCCATCGCGTAAGGAGGAATGTAGTGCTCCCGTGCGACTGCCACGAGGGTGCGAAGGACTTCGCGCGCTTCTTCAGTACGTCCCATCTTCGCAAAGACGTGGCCGCGCAGCGAGACGACTTTGCTGTTTCCACCCGAGAAGCGTCCAGCGCTAGAAAGCGCGTCTAGAGCCTGCTCAAACTGGCCGAGTTGTTCAAGGACTTGCGCCAGTTGAAGGTGTCCAACCCAAAATTCTGGATCGACCGCGATGGCTTGCCGCGCGAACTGCACGGCTTCGGAATAGTCGCGGCAGGCGAACGCAACCTGTGAGGAAAGTGCCTGGTGGACGGCGAGTAGCGGGTCCAACTCGCGGGCACGGCGCATCGCGGGGCGAGCTTCTTCCCGCCTGCCTGCGTGCGCAAAAGCGATGCCAAGCATGCGGTGCGGCAGAGGATAGCTGGGGTCGAGAACGATTGCTTTGCGGAAGGCGGCTTCTGCGCCGGGCCAATCCCATTCGAGCCAGAACTTCAGAAACCCAAGGGTGGTCTGCACTTCAGCGAGTTCAGGTTCGGCCTTGATCGCGTTGTCCGCGGCTTCCTTGGCGCGAGGCCAAACAGCTAGCGGAGGCGCATCGCCATTGATTGGCCCGGCTGAGTAGGAGTCCGCGAGACCCGACCAAGCCAGCGCATAGTTCGGGTCGAGTTCGGTGGCGCGCGCGAAATACTCGATGGCGCGGCGCGTTGCGGGAGGTGTGAGCTGGTTCCAGAAGTGGCGGCCTCGAAGATAGAGGTCGTAGGCAGCGGCGTTTCTTGAGTGGCGGCGGGACAGTGCGCCAAGACGGTCCGGAGAAAGGCGGAGGTGAACCTGTTCGGCGATGGCGGCGCTGAGTTCCCGCTGGAAATTAAGCAGGCTGCTGGGTTCGCTGTCGTAAGAGGCAGACCATATTTGGACCTGGTCGCGGACGCGGATTAGCTTTGAGGTGATGCGCAGCCGGCCACCTTCGGCGCGAAGCGAGCTCTCTACAAGATAAGCAGCGGCAAGCTCGCGGCCAATTTCGGTGAGGGACTTTGTGGTGCGTTTATAAGCCATGACCGAGGTGCGGCCAATGACGCTGAGATGGTCGGGATCGATTTGGCCGAGCGTGACGATCGTCTCCTCGGTGAGACCGTCGGCAAGGTATTCCCGGTCCGGGTCGAAGCCGATGTTCTCGAAAGGGAGGACGGCAAGGGTAACGGATGCCGGCGGAGGATTTTCGTCGGATGTGGCAGAAGTTGGCTGCGTGGATCCAACGGCGTGAACATCGGCGACGAAACGGTATCCCTTGCCCGGAATAGTAAGGATGTAACGATTCTCGCTTTGATTCTGGCCAAGAACGCGGCGCAGGGTCGAGATGTTCTGGTTGAGATTGTTCTCCTCGACGACCGTGTCCGGCCAAATCGCGCGCATCAGGTCGTCCTTTTCGATGATTTCGCCTCTGTGCTGGAGGAGGTAGAGCAAAGTATCAAAAACCTTCGGAGTAAGCGGGACGGCATCGCCCTTATGAATAAGACGGCGCTTGTCGGTTTCGACGCGGAAGTCGCCGAATTCGTAGAAGTTAGTTCCGGGGGCGGTCATCTCTAGGCGTCTACGTCTTCAGAAGTTTTCAGAAATCTTCAGGGGCATTCTAAAGACTTTCATCGTGCGTGGGAACGAGTATATGCCCGGCACTCTCCGGAGAGAAGCCCGAGAGCAGTGCTAAATGAGGAGAAAAATCGTGAAATCAAGAACTTGGAAGGCATTGGCGGTATTGGCGGTGGGGCTGGCGCTGTTCCTGCTGGTAGGACGGAGAGCCACGGCACACTCGGAAGATTGGGATAGGGACGGCCGGGCGCTTGAAGGGACATGGATAGTGACGGTGACCCAGCAAGTGTGTCCGAACGGGCCAGCCGTTGCCCCGGCGTTTAAATCCTTGCTGACGTTTAACGCGGGAGGGACGATGACGGAAACAACGGACAACCCGATGTTTTTCCCCGCATTGCGCGGCCCGGGCCATGGCGTATGGAGTCACACGGGCCGTCACACGTATAGCGCGGATACACTGGCGTTTGTAACCTTGAACGGCTCCATCGTCAAGGTACAGAAGATCAGCCAGACCATCGAAATTGGAGACGACCCGAATCAGTTCACGACTACCGGGGCTTCCGTCCAATTTTTCGATCCGGTGACCAACAATCTCCTCATGAGCGGCTGCGCAACAGCCACTGGCCAGCGGTTCGAGTAATGGGCGGCAGGGTGTGAGTCCTCCTGGCGGGATCAGGTCGAGGGTGATCCTCCTACTGTGTTCGGCTCTCAAAGGAGCGACCGCCCAATCCGCTGGCGGGACTCACGCCTGACTGCACTCGTGGCAAGGGCACGAGGATGCGGCCACCAATGGCAATCAGTTTGTCGTCCTCATCTGTTGGTTGTGTAGAAGGTCGATTTCACGACGTTCATGGCCTGGTAGGCGGCGGGGATCGCAGTCGCGGCAATCAATGCCCTCTTTCCTTCCTGCCCATTCCCCTCGCCTGCGCAGCACAACGGTAAGTTGAGAGCCCACCCCCACCCCGAATTTCTGTAAACATTGATGGCTCTGTTGACATCCTCGGCACAAGTTGGATATCGAGGAGTCGACAGGGAGGGGCGAGAGGTGTTTTC
>JBARCY010000345.1:0-7248 GCA_049794595.1 Candidatus Acidiferrum sp. | reverse complement strand
CGCAACTCCCACCAGCGAGCCAAACGTGCCCGGGGCTTTGGGGATATAACCGACGCCGAGCGCGGTCGCGAGGGCCATCGCCAGCTTCGGCTTTTTCTCAGGGGCCGCGCCGCCGCGGTTTTCAGTGGATGGTGTCATCGGGCTTTGGAAACCCCTTAAAATCTTCGTCCTCGTCAAGTACCTCTTGTTTGGCCGGATCGCTATCCGTTTCGAGTTCGCTCATATCGAACACCGGTTCGGACACGACATACTTCTCGGTAGCCCAGTTGCCCAAGTCGCGGTCTCGGCAGCGTTCGCTGCAAAAAGGAAAGTCCGCGTGCGTTTCGGAATCCGTTGGCATTTTACAAATGGGGCAGCGATGTTTCATGGGAATGACTCCCGACGGCTCGCGATTCGCCTCTCGCCAAATCACGCTGCCGGTATTTTTTCGTCTCTGTGAACTCTGCGCACACTGTGTTGAAATCCCCCTCGAACACAGAGCGCACAGCGGCCGCAGAGCAGACTTGCTGATGAGCGAGTATAGCTCAGCCGAGGACGCGGAGCGGTGCGCCAGTGGCAATCCGATGGAGTTTCTCGGCTGGCGGAACACGTGGCACAGGCGACGCGTCGCCGATCCCGCCAGCGATGGGCCGCAGCCGGGGCAGAATCTCGACGACGCGGCCAATCAAGTCATAAGTGTCGGCTTTGATGATTTCAACGCGCGCCACGTCGCCAGTCTCGGCCGTCTCTCCCGTGGACAACTCAATGTCCGTCAGATAAATCTTGCCATCGATATCCGGCGCCATGCCTTCGAGGCGTGCTTCCCATACCAGCGGATTGTCCTTCGACGGGCCTTCGACAAGCGCCGTGGCCGCGCGGCCTTTCCACGCGCGCAATTTCTCACGCGAGATTTTCTTTTGAATGGCCATCAGGCGGTTGCGTCGATCGGCAATCGTTTCCGCGTCGACTTTCGCGTCGAGTCCGTAACTGTTCGCGTTATCCACATCCGAATACTCGAACACCCCCATCCAGTCGAGATTCGCGGCGCGCACAAAATCGCAAAGTTCCTCGAAGTCCTTTTCCGTTTCGCCCGGAAAGCCCGCGATAAACGAAGTGCGCAGCGAAACGCCGGGAATCGTTGCGCGAATGCGCTCAAGAAGCTTCAAGAACGCATCGCCGTGCGAGCCGCGCTTCATGCGCGCCAAAACATTGCGGCTGGCGTGTTGCAGCGGCATATCCATGTACTTGGCCAGCCGGGGATGCGCCGCAAGCGTATCCAGCAATTTCTGCGTCACGCGATTCGGATAAGCGTAAAGAAATCGCACCCAAAGCAAATCCTCCACCTGCGCCAGCCGCTCGAGCAGTTGCGCCAGTCCGTCGCGAAGGCCGAGGTCTTCGCCGTAAGAAGTCGTGTCCTGGCCAATCAAAGTGATTTCGCGCGCGCCCGAAGCGGCAAGGTTCTCCGCTTCGCGCACCACGGATTCAAAACGCCGGCTACGAAACGCACCGCGCAGTTGCGGAATGATGCAAAACGTGCAGGGATGATCGCAACCCTCGGCGATCTTTATGTACGCGGCGTGCCGCGGGGTTGTAATCACGCGCGGCGTCAAGTCGTGATAAAGAAACGCCGGCGGTACAGCAGGCAGCACGCGTAGATCGCCGTCCACCGCTTCCAGAATGCGCTCCACTTCGCCGGTTCCCACCACGGCATCGACTTCCGGAACCTGCTCAAGAATCTGTTCGCGAAATCGCTCCACGAGGCATCCGGCAACGATGAGTTTCCTCGCCGCGCCAAATTTCTTATGCTCGGCCATCTCCAGAATTGCATCCACCGATTCTTTTTGCGCCGACTCGATAAAGCTGCACGTATTGACGACAAGAATCTCCGCCTCGTCCGCGCGCGGCGTAAGCTCATACCCCTCGCGCGCAAGAATACCCATCATCACCTCGCTATCCACGAGGTTCTTCGGGCATCCCAGGCTCACGAATCCGACCTTAGTCATAGGCAGTAAATTAGCGCCTTTGCGTAATCCTCAATTATAACATGCGGCGGCGGGAAGGAACCAAACAGCTGCGGCTCAGCGCGAAGCGAAGGACGCCCGGATTTGCTCGAGGAGCGTCCGCAGACGAATCGTGTCGCAGGGCGCGCCTCCATAACGCGCCTGCGTGTAACACTGCGTGAACTCATACACCGCTGGCGCGAGGCGCGGCAGCGAGACGGCCGCGGCAAATTCAAAAGGCGTCTGCGTCGGCTGGCGCGCGAAGCCGCGCCGCTCGAGCACGTACAAAAGCTCTCCATAGAGCCGCGACGCAAGCTGCGGGTTGGAACGCGCCAGCTCCGGTGAACGAAGCTGCCACGATAGCCACATCCGCCGCGCGAACGCGACAACCAGATCGAACCGCAACGCCGCCAGAAATATCCCGATGGCCAGAGGAATCAGAAGACCAAGCCCAGCATTCCAGGACTTCATCCAATTCCGCCCTTTTATTTGCTGGTGCGCGAACCACCTTCGCGCAATTTCCGTCCAATTGCGGGTGCTGCGCTGCATGTTTTGCGCCAATTGAATTTGGTGAATGAAATCGTAGTTGATGACCCATTCGTTCCAGGTGAGCTCGAACCAATCCATGTACTGTCCCAGGCGCGAAAAAACTCCTCCCTCGGATTCGGCCCCCGGCGGAGTGGGATCAAAAGTCATCCAGCCTGTCCCGGGAAAATAGACTTCCACCCAGCTATGCGCGTCGCTGGCGCGGACAATGTAGTCTCCAGCCAGATCGTTATATTCCCCGGGCAAAAAACCGTTCACTTCCCGCGTGGGAATCCCCAGCGTGCGAAGCATGATCGCCATGGCAGAGGCGAAATATTCGCAATGGCCCGCGCGTGTCTCGAAAAGAAAATGAGCCAGCGGATCCTCTCCGGGTTTCCCCGTGAGATTCAGAGTGTAGGCGAAGTGCGAGCGTAAATAATTTTCCAGCATGATGGTTTTGTCGAAAGGGTTTTGCGCGTGCTCTGTGATCTGTTTCGCCAGTTCAGGAATTCGCGGATCGAGTTGCGGGAGCTGCAAGTACACATCGCGAACGTCTGCCGGATAGTCTGCCGAAGCTTCTCGGAGCATGCGCACGTTCATGGCGGGCAGCATCGAGTTTCCTTCGTAAAGCATAGTGCTGAAATTATGAAAGGGATTAAAGAGGGAGCCGGTGGCATCGCGGATGATGTAGCTGTGGCGCGCGCCGGCATCTTGATTTGAGCCCTCGCCGGACAGATTTCCGCGCAAAGACACTGCGTTTGCGGGCACGAATATCGTATCCGTCGCAACTGGCTGGAGAAGAATCGTGTAGTGCAGGCTGGTCGCAGTCCGGTCCTGCTCTCCAGGCCGATCCTCCAGTTCAATCCAGCCGTTCGGTCCGGCGGGAATACTGATGTCCTCGCGCTCCGGCGAGTACCAGCGTTTTCCATTGAATGTGGAAAGCGCAATGCCGCGCCAGCGCAGCTTTGGATAGCCCACCGGTTTCCCCGTGCGCACGCGCATGACAACTTCGGAATTTTTCTTGATCTCGCCGATTTGGCCCAGCTCGACGTCGTCGGTGAACCCGGACATCAGCGTCGGCTGCAAGCTGGTGCGACCGAGATAACCGGCGCTGAATCGCGGAAAGAAGAAAAAGAGAGCGCCGCCGATGATCATCGCGCCAAAGGATACGCTGAGCACCGCGAGAATCAGCGCACGAATCAGGCGCCGCTCTTGCTGTGGATGCGCGTCAACGTCCGGACCAATGGCGTTTTTCGAGCTGCGCCGCATTTCGAGACCGACAAACGTGGCCACGCCAAACAACATAAACAGGAAGAAGAGGCCCAGAAACGTCGTGTCGATGGTGAGGACCGCGGACGCCAGAATGGCCGCGAAAGAGAGCATGGTCAGAAAGAGCGCGTCGCGATCCGTCGTGGCGCTGTAAAGGCGGATGAGCATCACGAAGAGCAGAAAATGGACGGCCGCGAGAAGAGCGGCATACAGCCCGGGATTGGACGAGCCCTCTACAAAGGCGCGCGAAAGAAAGAGAACGTCTGCCGGGAAAACCAGAAGATACGCAACGACCAGCCGAGTGGCAATGTGCTGCGGAATTTCCGCGGGACGCCGCCGCCACCAGCGCACTCCTTTATAGAGGACAGCCGAAGGCGCCACGATCATCGTGAATAAATCGAGTTTTCCGGTGCTGACCAGCGTAACGACGGAAGTCGCCATGAGCAAAAAAAGCGAAGCGCGAAAAAAACGCTCGGCGGGGAGCGCGGGGACACTCGTGGCTGTTGCGGAAGCGGCCATAAAGGGACATTCCATCCTAGCATTTTGGAAGCGCGCGGGAACGGCCGTAGCGCGAAACCGTAACGTTTAAGGCTTCCCCGGATGGGCGGATGCTGGCCCCGATTGCACGGATTGCGCCGACTGCAAGAGCGCGGCGCGCGCGATCTTGCGGGTGAGATTCGAGACGGAAAGCGTGGAGAAATCTTCCAGGCGAATCCGTTTTGCTCCGCGAATGCCCGGGATTTTTGCGACGGCAACCCGAAAAGGAAAAATTGCAACGTTTCGGTAAGTCACCGCGTGGCGGAGCCGGCCGAGCGGCTCAAGACGAAAAGTCCCATTGTTTGCGGGCAAGAGATTTTCGAGAAATCGCACTAATTCTAATTGTGGATCCTCGCGAACCGCGACAGTTGGGAAATGCCACATCCGCGAGACCAGCGTGCCGACGTCGTCGGCCGCGGGCTGCCTCTCAACTTTTCTTGGGGGCGGCGGAAGCAGCAGCGTTTCGCCGCGCGGTGCGGAAAGCACTGCGGCAGCGAGAATAATCTGGATGGCTTCGCGTTTTTTGCGTTTCTCTGGAAAAGACTCGGGGTCGCCCAATTTACGCGCCCGGCAGAATTTTGCAACCGGACAGAGCAGGCATCGCGGTGCGCGCGGCGTGCAAATCATTGCCCCGAGTTCCATCATGGCCTGATTCCAGTTTCCTGGCGATTTCGGATCCAGGAGTTCTCCAGCCGCCTTTTGGAGCGATTGCCAGCGCCGGGATTCCCGCAGTTCGCCGCGTATCGCGCCGAGCCGCGCAAGAACGCGCGCGACGTTTCCATCAAGCACTGCGTATTTCGCTCCGAATGCGATGCTCAGAATCGCAGCCGCGGTGTAACTGCCGATGCCCGGCAGGGCGAGAACAGCCGCCTCTTCGCGAGGAAATTCTCCTGCGTGATGCGCCACAATCTGTTGCGCCGCTTTTTGCAAATTTCGCGCGCGGCTGTAGTAGCCAAGGCCGGACCAGAGTCGCAGGACCTCTTCCTGAGGCGCTTCGGCCAGCGTGCGCACGTTTGAGAAACGCGCCAGAAATCGTTCGTAGTAGGGAATCACGACGGCGACCCGCGTCTGCTGCAGCATGATCTCCGAGATCCAGATATGGTACGGGTCCTTGGTGTGCCGCCACGGCAAGTCGCGCTGAAACTGACAAAACCAATCCAGTAATTGTCTGCGGAAAGAGGCGAACTCGCGGCCGGTGAACATGATCACCGCGTATTCTCGCACAGTTGACACGACAGCTTTCTCGAAAGCGCGGGAACCTCGATCAGGCAACCAGATCTTCGAGAAAGATGACCCAGGACTGGTTCCAAATGTTTGAAGGGATTGAACCACGCGGCTCGCTGGTGACGACGACGCGAAAAATTTCGGGGCCGCTGGCCAAGTCCGCGAGAAGCGTGCGCTTCGGATCCGGAGGATGCGGTTTTGCGGTGGCCAGATGCTGGAGAATATCGAAGATAATCTCTTCGGCTCCTACCAGCGGCGTTTCAAAGCCTGCAGTGCGATATTGTAATACGGCGTTGCGTTCGTAGAAGTGCCAGGCCAGCGCGGCGCACATCGTAACCGCGCGTTCAAATCGTGCGTCGGCTTCTTCCTCGGCGGGACCGCCGGGCATGTGCGGATCAAGCACCAGAATGACACGGCAGTCCTCTTCGCGGGTGAATTCACGGACCATCAGAGAACCCAAACGCGCCGAAGCTTTCCAGTGCACATGGCGCGAGCTATCGCGCGGCTGGTAGTCCCGCAGCGCGTATAAATCCTGGCCCCGGCCTTTGGCCAGACTTTCGAGTGCCCCTTGCATGCCGGGGAGAATCTCGAAGAAGTCGCGCGTGGGCTCGACGGAAGGATAGACGAGCGCTTCCGACTTCAGGTCCAGACGCCGCGCTTTTTGCAAAAACCCAAAAGGAAACCTTGTCACAATCCGGAAAGCTTCCTGGCGATAGATGCCGCGGCGCGGAAAAATCATGGGCACATGTTGCTGCACGCGCTCATGTTTCGGAATGTAGGGAAAATAAACGGGCGTTTCGAGCATCGCCGCGTTCGAGGCATTTTTCCCGCGAACAGCTTCGACCCGCAGAGAGAACGATGGCAGAGTGAGTTTTTCGTTGTGCAACTCGACGAGGCCGCGGACCGGTTGGCCGGCAAAAATATGCTCGGGCAGTTCCAATCGCATTTCGACGCCGGAAAGTGTGATCGAAGAGAGAATGCCGGACATTAAAATGATGGCGATCAGACTGGCGAGTATGAGGAAGAGCAGATTATTGCCTGTGTTGAGCGCGGCGATGGCCACCAAAAAAATTCCAAGAATGTAGATCCAGCCTTCGCGCGAAACGCGATACTCCATCTTGTACCCGAGCCAGCGCAGTGGCGTTCGTTTCGCAAGAATGGGAACCAGCGTGATGGCCACCCACGCGGCGAGCAACAGTGCGCCGAGCGCGGAGACGATGGCTACAGCCCTGTGGCCCATTTCCGATGCTGAGCCGGAATAGAGAGCGAGAAGCAGGGCGACCGTCAGAGCAGCGATGGAAACGAAAAAGGCGCGCACGGCGGAGCGGTCGGCTTTGGCCCACAGTTGCGCGGCGGTTGAGTGCAAGCTCACAGAGGTACGCGAACGGAGTCGACGATCTCCCGCAGAACGGATTCCGTCGATTCCGCTTTTCTTTGCAGCGAAGCGTGGCGCGCGCTGGCGACCACGCGGTGCGCAAAAACGGCGACCGCGAGCTGCTTGAAGTCGTCTGGCAAGCAGTAATCGCGGCCATCGAGAAAAGCGCGGGCTTGCGCGGCGCGCTGCAGCATGAGCGTCCCACGAGGGCTGACGCCGAGCGCAAGCTGTTCGGTCTTGCGCGTGCGGTTGACGATTTCGAGCGCGTAATCGTGAAGGCTGGAATCCACTTTCACGCGGGCGACCGATTCCTGCATTTCGAGTACGTCGCTGACGTCA
>JBARCY010000344.1:0-20951 GCA_049794595.1 Candidatus Acidiferrum sp. | reverse complement strand
TCAATCATCGTTTCGCCCAGCCCTCTCGCGACGCTCAGCCGCTTTCCAGCATTTTCTTCCCAACAGATTTGTTTCCGTACACCGATCTTCCGGAAACCGATCCCGAAACTGGCGAGACTGCGGGTCTTCTAGATGCCGCAAACAAATCGCATACCACTCCCAAAATATTTTTCACGAACACGTCCTACGAATACTGGGGCCGCTCTGCCTCTCTGATTCATACCTCTGCCGACGGTTTGAGCGACGCCAAACTCGGTGAGAATGTTCGCGTCTACATGCTCGCCGGCTTGCAGCATTTCTCCGCGACATTTCCTCCGAAAAAGAGCAATCCCAACTCCCCGGATTCGAACGCCCAGCAGCGCTACAATCCAAATCCCATCCAGTGGTATTGGCGCGCGCTGATCACGGACATGGACCAATGGGTGAAAGAAGGCACGCCACCTCCGCCGAGCACGTATCCCAAAATTTCCGATGCCACGCTCGTGCCCCTAAACAAATGGAATTTCCCCAAAATTCCCGGCGTCAACAAACCCCACGAAGTGAGCCTGGCGTACCACCTCGATTTCGGCCCGCAGTGGAAAGAAGGCATCATCACATTCGACCCCCCCAAAGTCGGCAAGCCATTTCCCGTCCTCGTTCCTCAAGTCGACGCCGACGGCAACGACGAAGGCGGCGTCAGCTTGCCGGAACTGCAAGTTCCGCTCGCCACCTACACTGGCTGGAATCTTCGCGATCCCAGCATCGGCGCCTCCGATTTGCGCCTCAGCTTTTACGGCTCATTCATTCCCTTCGCCAGGTCCGAAGCCGAGCGCGCACAATCCGGCGACCCGCGGCTTTCCGTAGCAGAGCGCTATTCTTCCCGCTCACAGTACATGGGGAAATTCGCCGACGCCGCGCTGAAGCTGATCCACGAACGCTTCATGCTGCCCGAGGATTTGCCCGCCGTGCTCGAACGTGGCCAGCGCGAGTGGGAAGAAGTCACTGGAGAGAACTGATTCGGGCGGCACAACGCACTCAACAAAATGGAGGGCAGATGAATCAAAATCGCCGTGATCTTTTGAAAAGCGGAAGTCTCGCGTTGCTTGGCGGGGGCCTTTTCAAGCGCATGGACAAGATTGATGGAATGCAAACGCAAGGCGCTGGCGGTTCGCTCGCGGAAATCGTGAAGAGCCGCGGCCCGGGCGCCAGTGAAAAGTTGCTCTTAGGCCCCACGCCTGGCGAAGAGGGTCCGCCCGAGCCTGCCACGTACGACCGCTTGCCCCTCGAATGGAACAAGCAGACCGTCATGGACTTCAAGGAGCAACTGGCGCAGAAAGACGTTCACGCATTTCTGGTTCGCGATCAGCTCAACATCATCTACCTCACCGGCTACTGGCACACGCACACGGAGCGCCCTCAATGCGTCTTCATGAACAAAGATGACGCTGATCCTTGGTATTTCTATCCGGCGCTGGACCGCGACCTGGTGAAAGGCTGGTGGTTCGGCGGCGGACTCGAGTATTTCGACACGAAGCACGCCGAAGGCGGCTTCCCGGAGCAGGGAAAAGTCGTGCAAGGAAAGACCGTCGATTTGTTTGAGATGCTTCTCGAAGGCATCAAAGCAAAAGGCGTGCAGGGGAATAAAATCGGCATCGATGGCAAGCTCTATGCCGACGAGCTAGCCACTGCAAGGAAAGTCCTGCCGAAAATCAAATGGGTGGACGTGAGCCAAACTCTTCTGGACATGCGCGAAGTGAAGGGGCCCCAAGAACTTGCGCTGATCCGGCGCGCGTACACGTATTTTGACCGCGCCCACGCGTATGCCCGGGATTATATTCTCACCTTCGGCACGGACGTGACCGATTACGAAGTGGGCGTTGCGAGTACATTCTGGATCAACAACATTTTGTATTCGGATTTGGATCTTGCCAATGGCTTGCCCCATCATGGCGTCCAGTCCGGCATTGAAATTGATTGCCGCGTCGGCCGGCTCTGCGCCTATCCGCATCCGAACCAGCCGCGATTCAACCGCATCCAGCGCAACATGCCGTTGCAAGTCGATGGCGACGCGTACATCGGCGGCCACGGCGGCGAAAACTATCGCATGTACATCCTCGCGGATGACGCCGGGCAATTCGATCCCCACATGCAGAAACTCTGGGAAGTCAGCCAGCATACCTGCGACATGCAGGTGGAGCTGCAGAAGGAAGGCTCAACCTGCTCCAGCGTCGCCTACGAAATTCACAAATATCAGGTGGCTCAGGGAATGCAGGATTACATTTACCACCGGCCGGCGCATGGTGAAGGATCGGAAGGACACCAGCCGCCGTACATGTCTCTCGGCGATTACACCGTCCTGAAAAAAGGCATGTGCTTTTCCGAAGAGCCTGGCCTCTACGATCCAAAAACGGGAGTCGGATTCAACTGGAGCGATCAAGTCGTCACCGGCGTGAAATCCGGCTACCGCATGAGTCGCGTGCCCTACTCGAAAGAATGGAGCTGGGTAAAAATCTGAAAAGAGACAAGCTCGCGGGCAGCACGGATTTTGCGCGTTTTCGGTCAGCGAAGATGGAAGAGATTAGCCCGGTGCTTAAGGCTGCTTCGGCTTCTCGATCTTTTGATCGGTCTGTACCGAGAACAGCATGAAATCAGAGAAGGTGTGAGAGACGATAGTGCGATGGTTGCCAAAATCGCAAAAGCCGTCGACAGACTGCGGCAGCCAGATTCTTACGGGCCGCTTCTGGAATTGTACGGGAGCGTAGTCGATCGAGAGATATGCTTCGTGCACACCTATTGCGGGAACTTCCTCCATCAGGCTCGTCTCCATGTGTACGACCTGTCCGGAATCGGACGCAACCCATGCGCGTCCCTTGAGCCCTACGGGATAAACGATATTGTTGACGCGGAAGGAATAGGTCCGGCTAGGCTTACCCTTGCGCTGCCGGAAGTGAATCACCCACGCGAGCTGATGATTCCGTTCGACGGCCCCATCACAGCTCATCTCGTAATCGGCTTGCATATTTGGAAGGAAAATCAGGACTATCTCGGGCACGCCCGTATCTTGCGTCGCGGCGGCGGACAAACTGCTGCCGCGTCTGGGATTCCGTATTTCCTGAAGAACCAGCCCTCCTGGGGATTTCTCGAAGTCAACAACATAGTCGAACGTTGCGGATCCGAGATCCAGAACGATGGCGTCACGGTCGGTAGTCTGATATTCGATCTTTTCTTGTGCGGTGAAATTTTGAAGATTGGTGATGAGTTCGTTCACGCTCAGGGCCGCTTGTCCGAGCACGTTGGCAAGAACGCACGGTGGTGCTGAAGCGAGAGTATGAATTGGAGAGTCAACCGCGGGCGGACTCCAATGCAGGCTCCGGTTCTTCAGTTTCTTCTGCGGGTCTCCCGATTGCCGCGCCGCGACGGAAATGGGAACCATCAGGAATGCGGCGCTCGCCAAATTGCACGCGAGCATCGCGCACAGTAAGTCGGCCCAGGCTCTAGCCAAGCCACGGCAAGTCTTCGCCAGCATGAGTTCCATCGGCTGTCCATTCCCACACGGTCTGTTCCCGGCCCATCGAACTGGCGCTATCGAATTTGCAGCTCTTTGCTCGTCGCGCTGATGTTTCCATGCACCGCCTCTTGCACAACCACGCGGAGGCGGTACAGCCCGGCGGGAGCTTCCAACTGCATTAGCCCGCTGATTCCGGTTTTTGAATAACGATCGAAACTTTCCGGCTTCAGCGCGAGATCCATCTCAGCTTGCTTGCCGGTGATGAAATTTCCCTGCGGATTGAAGAGCGCGGCCACAAACGTAAGCTTCTGCACGTGGCGGTCCTCTTTCTCTTCAAACGCGAGCTTCCGAATATCGACGTGCGTTTGCACGGTAATTTCCGGCCCGCCGGACTTGGCCGTGCCCAGCTTCTCGCTGATCGTGACGGGTAAATCCGTCTTTTCGTCTGTGCCGCTCATCAGAGCGTCCATCTGGTCGACGGGGGCAGGCTGCGCGGCGGTTCCCGGCGCAGGCGCAAAATAGCCGGGCCGCGCCTGCACGAATTCGCGCGCTTTGTTTTTCAACTCTACTTTGATCTTGTGGTATTTGCCGTCCTCCGCGGGCGTAAATCCCAGGAGGTACGTGCAGGCAGGAACAAGGCCGAGGTGGCGAAAACCGAGGTCCAGATCGTTGTTGTTGCGAAAAAGGAGGCCGCCGGTTCCTTCGGCAAAGCGCGCCATGCTGGAATCCACGCTATCCAGGCGGTCGCCGAGCGATTCGATTTGAAAGATCGTGCTGCTGACGGGAATTTCGGTCAGCTCCTGCGTCTCGTTGATCGGGCCACCTGGAGCTTCGGCGTAAAGCCCCTTGGCGTCCAGCGAATTGATGATGATGCCGGCGCGAACCGCTCGATCGATGATAGCGTCCTGCCTTTCCTCCAGCTCGCCGGAAAGAAATCCGGAGGAAGCGAACAGCAGAACGCGATTGCCCGGTTTTTGCGAGAGGGCGTCGAGATCTTCCTGAATCGCCTGCATGGTGAGCTGGGAAACTTGCAGCGCGATGTCCCAGGTCTGCTGCGCCTGAGACTGCAAGGACTCGATGATGCCGGCGCCCTCGCCGTTGCCGAACGTGGGGCTCAAGGGCTCGCCCGGTGGAAGCTGCTCGATAGTCATGCACAACCCGTTCGTAGGGTCCGTACCGCCGCAGCGGCAGGCTTCCGCGATTTTCATGTTCATGGCTGTCGGATCCTTGTTGACGATCCGATAGGCCTCATAGGGCGTGATCCTGGGACAGGACGAGATGCCGGAGGGCGACATGCGCTGATGAGCCTGTACTTTTGCAATAGTCGCAAGAACGTTTGAGGTATCGCCAGTAAAATCCAGCATTCGGCCGGCGGAAGTGGTGAAGACGGCGATACGGTCGCCGCTAGCGAGTGGTTCGTTCACGAAACGCTTCGAGGCAATTTTGGCGTGAGCCAAATCGCCAACGGCAGTATTGATGTCGTCGAAGTGAAGGACAATCCAGCGGCCTCTGGCAGCCGCCGCGGCCGAAGCCTGCGGTTGGCCGCTGATATTTGAATAAGTTGCTACGGATGAAGACTCTCCCGCATTCGCAGGCTTGGCAGCATCGCGGCTGGCAGGTGGATTCAAAATGCTGACCGAGAATGCGGAAAGATCTCGCGTCTTTCCGGAATCAACGATGGCGAAATCGTCTTTCGTCAGGCCGGTAACCGCAATACCGTGTGCGTCGCGGACGACGACTTCCAGCTCCACGAGCTGGCTCACCGCGCGAAGAAGCGGCCGGGGCTCGTATGGGCGGCTGCTCAGCCGAACTTCACCCGGCGAAAGAGATTGCGCGGCGTCGAGAAAAGTGCAAATGCAAAATGCCAAAACGACTGTCACCAATAGGCTCGACCGCGCGGGCAATGCCTCGGGCATTGCGCTGAATACTTTCGGAGCAATAAGCAGGCGGCGTGACACCGAGCGAGCGTAGCACGATTGCAACTTGGTGGGAGACGAAAGAACGGGAAAGACGGATGCCGCGGCAGCGGAGAAGGGATAGACTCGACGAACGAGTTGCGTGTGCTGATGAGTCGTCAATAGGCCGGAAGTGCGAAAGAGGGAACGTGGCTGAGCCAAGACCGGAGTATGGGAAGCGGCTGGAACAATGCTCGCGGACGATCGGTGAGAAAGACAGCGTGCACCTGCGGATTGGTTATTCGAAGTTGATTGTGATTGCCGTCGGATTGTTCTTGGCATGGATCATTTTTGCGAAACATTTGTTGTCGATCTATTGGCTGATTGCTCCGGTTGCGGTTTATGCGCTCCTTGGGATTTTGCACGCGCGCGTTTTGCGCGCAAAAGTGCGGGCGCAGACCGCGGCGGAATACTATCGTAAGGGGATTGCGCGAATCGAAGATCGCTGGGCCGGTACCGGACAGACGGGTGAGCGCTTTCGCGATACGAATCATGTGTATGCGGAGGATCTGGATCTCTTTGGGCGCGGCTGCTTGTTCGAATTGCTTTCGACGGCGAGATTACCGATGGGAGAAAGCCGGCTGGCAAATTGGCTGCGCGAAGGCTCGGCAGTAGGAAAGATTCAGGACCGGCAGAAATTGATCTTGGAGCTGCGCGAAAAAGTAGACTTGCGCGAAGATCTGGCGGTGACTGGGGAGGAATTGCGAGCCAGGCTGAATCCGGAGTCGCTGATCGAATGGGCGGAGGGGAAGTCGATCTTACCAGTCGGCGCGATTTGGCGCTGGGCGGCGGCATTGTTGTCGATGGGGGCGGCAACAGCCATCGTTTACTGTGTTTATTTATTTTATTACTTTGAAGTTTTGAGGGTGTGGCCTCTTTTAAGCATCTTGGTTGTGGAGTCGATCGTGTTGGCACGCCTACGGCGTAGCGCGCATGCTTTGATACAAGGGGTGGACTGCAACGCGGAAGGCTTGCTGCTTTTTTCGCAAGTCCTCGAACGGTTGGAGCGGGAGCCGTTCGCTTCGCAGAGATTGTGCGAGTTCGCGGCAGAATTGAAGCAAGGGAATGAGTCGGCTTCCCGGGCCGTGCGCAAGTTCGCTCGGCTTGTTTATTGGATCGATGCCGGCGACAGCCTGCTCGCGCGCATTTCCGAGCTGCCATTTCTCTACAGCGTGCAGGTAGCGATGGCGGCAGAAGCGTGGAGGCGCCGCTGGGGCGCGAAGATGCGGCGCTGGACGGATCTCACCGGTGAGATGGAAGCTCTCCTTTCGCTGGCGTCGTATTCCTACGAGCATCCCGCCGATCCTTTTCCGGAATTTGTGAATGCCGAGGACGGCCTCGGATTTTTTGACGGCGAACATTTGGGTCATCCGCTGATCGCCGCAGAAAAATGCGTGCGAAACAGCGTGCGTCTCGATGCGAAAACGCGAGTGCTGCTCGTCAGTGGCTCCAACATGTCCGGGAAGAGCACATTGCTCCGCGCGATTGGGATCAATACCGTGCTGGCCATGGCCGGCGCGCCGATTCGCGGCGTGCGGTTGCGGCTGACGCCCCTCCGGATTGGAACGCGGATTCGCAGCACGGACTCGCTGCAGGAAGGGCGGTCAAGTTTTTATACGGAAATTCTGCACATCCGCAAAGTATTCGATGGCGCGAATGAAGCGGTCCCGCTGATTTTTTTGTTCGATGAGCTGCTTGAGGGAACAAACTCGAAAGACAGGCGAATCGGAGCGGAAGGGCTCATCCAGGCGCTGCTGAAACGGTGCGCGATCGGCATTGTGACTACGCATGATCTGGCGTTGACGGAGATTGCGTCAGCCGTGGTAAACGTTTTGCGCAACATGCATTTCGAGGATCAGGTCGTCGATGGAAAGATGCGATTCGATTACAAGTTGCGCGAAGGAGTCGTCGAGAAAAGCAATGCGCTGGAATTGATGCGCTTGATCGGTTTGGAAATGTAGCTCGAAACTTGGGCGGTGCCGGCCAAAAGCGCGGCTCTATTTAAAGGGCGAAGCCGCGGCATTGGCCTCATTTGCCGGCGAAACTCGCGCCTCCAAAGACAGATTTGAACGAATCAGCGATTCGACCTGATTCCACACCGTGGGATCGCATTCGATTTGAATGTGCGGCCTCATGAACACGCGGTCCCACCACGGATATTGGCCGCAAGAAAGCGGTTTCGATTTGTAGTCGGAACGAAAATTGCCAAGGATTCGCGTGCGCGCCGGATTAGCGGCGCGAATCTTCGGCTGCCCATGCAGAAAACCATCCAGCTGATAAAAGTTCACGGCCTGCGCCACGTTTGCGGGAATCACTGAGTCGTTTTCGCCGAGCTTCGAGACACTATCCACCTGGATTGTGAGAAGGACGGGAATGCCGTCTTTTCCAAGCTGGCGCGCGAGCTCTACGGTTTCCGATGCGCCCCAACTGTGCCCAAAAATGATGATGCGGGCGCTCTGCCTTTCTTCAGGAGATAAGTTTCCATCGCGGTTGGCATCCAAGAGGCGAAGGACTGCGCGATAGGCGTCCTTGCCGCGATGGTTTTCAAACGTTTGCACGTAAATCCCAGAAGCATATTCTTCGCGCAGCCGGTCGACGAGCTGCACTTCCGTGTGGACGGCATCATCGTGGCGAACAAATCCGCCCACAAAGCCAATCACGATGACGGGCGGAGCAGCGGTGATGGCTGCAGGAGTAGCGTGGGGGTTGGCACTCGCCCTGCCAGAGGCGAGAAGCGAGGTAACGACCAAGAACGAGACCCGGAACCATGGAAGCATTTGCCGCCCCGTGACGGGGAAACTACATCAATAGAGATGACGGAGACAAGACTAAAGTTGCGCAAAATAGGAAGAGAGAAAATGGTACGGAGTGGCAGCAAAAATAGGAGAAATGCCTTAGTACTCACAGGACTCGCCCGAAATGCGCTCAGGGGAAAGGGACAGCAGAGAAAGAAACGGCGCGCGCGTTGGCCGAGGGCATGGCGCTATTGTTGATTGCGGCGGTGGAGATAGTTCTTTCATTGAAGCTCTTGATGCGTGCGGTCTGCAACATGGCCCAATCGCTTTTG
Source organism: Candidatus Acidiferrum sp. (assembly GCA_049794595.1). Lineage (GTDB taxonomy): Bacteria > Acidobacteriota > Terriglobia > Acidiferrales > UBA7541 > Acidiferrum. The sequence continues at coordinate 12,442 of JBARCY010000344.1, read as the reverse complement.
AATTCCGGCATAATCTCGCGGCTATGCTTGGGGCTTTTCAGATAGTGATCGGCGCGAGCGAGAATGATGGCGTAGGCCCACTGGGAATCCGTTCCGGGGGCAAACAGGTTGCTTGCGCTCAAGCCCAACTTTTCGGGATTGCCGCCTTGCGAGAGTTCAAGCCAAAGAGCGCCGCTGGCGTCAACGGATGGAGTTCCCGCGCCATCGAGATATTTAAAAAGGCGGCCCACGAAGTTGGAATTAGGGATAACTTCGCGGCCGATAGCGTCATCGGCGAAACCGCTGAATTCCTCGCGATATTGCTTCCATTCCTTTGCCGTTCCCTCCAGTTGCTCGCCTTCCTTATCGACGACCGCTTCGAGTTGCTCTTCACGGGGGATATCGTTCTCCGATTTTGCCTGGCGGATTTCCACATCGAGACCGGAAATCTCGGCAGCCGGATGCTGCTTTAATTCATGCTCGGGATTGAAACGGCCCGTGAGCAGGTAAGACGCGGCTATAAACGGCAATTCGTGGTCCGCAAAAATGAGCATAGGGACCAGGAGTTTTTTGGAATGGTACAACTGCTCGGTTGCGTTGCGGCACTCGGTGCTGCGCTTGATGGTTCCGGGCAGCTGAGCGAAATGAAGGACACGGAACTGCGCCTCCGGATGGCGTTCGGCGTAGCGGGCAAATGAGCGGGCGATGGCTTTGGGAGTGATCAGGCCGAAGTCGTTGAGATAATCGGCCCGCGCGGCGTGCGGATAATACGTATTGAGGATGTGCCGAGCGAACGTAGCGCAGTTGCGCGTGATGCCGTTGAAACGATTTTTATTGGGGAGAGAATTGAATTCCTTAATGAGCGCTAGATCTTGTTCGATGGTGGTCGAGACGACGAACGCATACAAGCTGCGTTCGAGCGTGGCGCCAACCATTTCGCGCCATTCGGCTTTGTTGCTCGTGCGGCATTCGGCGGTGTTGCACAGGCCCGCGAGATATTTTTCGCGATATCTTTCCTCAAGGACATGCTTGATTTTTTGGGAGCCGAACAAGGGACGGTTCTGGGGATCCTCAACGCCATAGAGATAAATGGAGAGCGAGACGATGTTCCACTCGAAAGGCTGGTCTTCGCCAAGAGTGGTGTAATTGCTCATGACCGAGCCCTCCTCGCCGGGGCGGCAGAGCCGGAGTCTGATGGGCGATTCCGCACAGATCCTAGAGAAATAGATAGCGCTGTGACCGGAACCGGAGATTCTGGCGAAACTGGTATCCAAGGACTCGTTGAGAAGAAGTCCAACGTCTCCATAGGCGGAGGACGGGGCAAGGCTGACGAGCAAGAGACCTAGCACTGCCGCCAAGCGTGCGAGGATTGCGACACTACCAGCCAGAAACCTGGCCATTCCCCCTAGGGAAGGGTTTGAAGTCAGCTTGGGCACAGCAATCGGTCTCCTTTCTGCCGACGGCTCAAGCTACTATTTTAACGGGCTGGAGAGAATCGGGCGGACCCTGTAGGGGCCAGACTAATAGTGCTTTGGGCAATTTCCAGCCAGCACTCAAGGACAGGTAGTTCTTCCGTAAACCATTGAAACAGAATGACCTACCACGATTATTGGATGCCCAAATCGGACGGAGGGTTGCGCTCGTGACTGGAGAGGCTCGCACTCCGCCGCAGGTCGACCCGCAACGCTCCAGAAACCTCTGGGCAGGCCAAACCCGCTGTTAAATTAACCCAGATGGGAAGAGCGAGTTGCGGAGCGCAGTCCGCTAAGCCTGGCTTCCGTGGGTGCCTCGGCGGCTTGGCGTGGACCCATGGAATGAAGCTGAACAAGACGCTAACCTGCCCCTGATTGGGTCGCTGCCTATGCGCCCTCCTCGAGGAACGCATCAGATTCGATCTTCCTGGAGAAATCCGGATGACGATCGAGAAGCGATGAAGAGCGCACAACCGCCGGATTCGAGGTTGACAACTTCACGAGCGACTCTTGTAATGAATTGGATGCATTCCATGCTCAATCCAGCTCTTCATCCCTCGTGACGAACTCCGCAAAAGCAGAAGATTCAACGGGGGGATCGAAACAGCACGCGATCCTGGTCGCGGCGGGAATCTTACTCAGCCGCATCGCGGGACTCGTCCGCGAGCGGGTGTTCGCACACTATTTCGGCAACTCCGACGCCGCCGATGCCTTCAAAGCGGCGTTTCGCATTCCCAATTTTCTGCAGAATTTGTTCGGCGAAGGGGTGCTTTCCGCATCGTTCATCCCCGTCTACGCCAAGCTCCTGGCACACAAAGACGAAGAAGAAGCGCGACGGACGGCGGGAGCCGTCGCAGCGCTCCTGGCGCTGACCACTTCGTTGATCGTGTTGGTTGGCGTGCTCGCAACGCCGTACTTGATCGATGCCATCGCGGGCGGATTCACCGGGGCAAAGCGCGAATTGACGATTCGGCTGGTGCGAATTCTCTTTCCGAGCGCGGGCCTGCTGGTTTTCTCGGCGTGGTGCCTCGGAGTTCTCAATAGCCATCGCCGGTTCTTTCTGTCCTACGCCGCGCCGGTAGTGTGGAACGCGGCGATGATCACGGCGATGTGGGGATGGGGCGGCCGATACGCCGAGTTTCCCTTGGCGCAAATCCTCGCGTGGGGGTCGGTGGCAGGCAGCGCTTTGCAAGTAATGGTGCAGTTGCCTGTCGTGCTGCGACTCTTGAGGGGCCTCCATCTTTCGCTGAACTACAAGACGGAAAATGTGAAGACGGTGGTGCGCAATTTCATTCCCGTTTTCGTGGGACGCGGCGTCGTGCAGATCAGCGCTTATGTGGATACGCTGCTGGCGAGCTGGCTTCCGATGGGCGCGGTAGCCGGGCTCGCCTACGCACAGATTCTCTATCTGCTCCCGGTGAGTCTATTCGGCATGTCCGTTTCGGCGTCGGAGCTGCCGCAAATGTCGGGGACTCTCGGCAGCGAGGAAGAAGTGGCGGTCGCCCTGCGCCGGCGCCTCAACTCGGGTCTACGCCAGATCGCCATGTTCGTGGTGCCGTCAGTTGCAGGATTCCTGATTCTTGGCGACGTGATCGTGGCGGCGATTTACCGCACGGGGCAATTCAAGCAGTCCGACGTGATCTATGTCTGGGGAATTCTCGCGGGCGCCACGGTTGGCCTGCTGGCTTCGACGCTTGGGCGCCTCTATTCGTCCACCTATTATGCGCTGCGCGATACCCGGACTCCGCTGCGCTTCGCCATCGTTCGTGTGATCTTGACGACCATTCTCGGACTGCTCTGTGCGTTCCCACTGCCGCATTTGCTGGGGATCGAGCCGCGCTGGGGCGCCGCCGGACTGACCATTTCGGCGGGGATATCGTCCTGGGTCGAATTCGCGCTGCTGAGGCGGACGTTGAACCGACGTATCGGCCATACGGGTATTCCCGCAGCTTCTCTCGCGAAACTTTGGGCAGGGGCCCTCGTAGCGGCGGCGGTGGGATGGACAGTCCACCATTTCCTTACCGGACATTCTCCGATTCTTGTGGCTGTGGCTGTCCTAGTCCCATTTGGAGTCATTTATTTCGGGGCACTTCTGGCGCTGGGACTTGATGAAGCGCGTGGATTCCTGCGGATGCTGAGCGGGAAATTTGCAAGCCGATAGTTAGTTAACCATAATCCGCCGGCCCCCCCGCTTTTTTGTAAACACTGTTTCTAAAGGACTTAAAATTTCTGTAAGTGGCCTAGAATAAGCAGTTGCAGACAGGCATGCAACTGTTGATTCTAAGTGGGTTAGGGTCGCCTCCAAATTGGGTTCTGTGAGCGTCGGCCGTGGTCATCGCTTCCCCGAATTGCTTGCTGGCACAGCCTGAAATGGAGGCAGAGGACTTGGAGGTGGCGGTCATAGAACCCAGAGTCAGCGTCTTGGCGCGACTAGGACTAACCCAGCAGGGCTGCCAGAAAAGCGAAAACGCCAGCACGACGCTGGCGCTACTGCACAACACACGCAATAAGACCTGATTCTTTTATACCTCAGAAGTTACGACTTGTCAAGGAAAGGCGGGGGAAAACTTCGCGGTCCGGCGAGCTATTCCGCATGTTGCGCGAGTACGAGATTTCAAATTAGGGAAGCATCAAGCAAAAGGCGGGCTTTGACGGGGGTGGGGGGTCTGTTAGAATGAGACGCTCAGTTTTGCGACTTCAGAAGACTAAAATTTCCGGCTGGACAAGACAGCCTGAGTAGGAAGAACAATGGCATTGAAGTGTGAACTTTGCGGCAAAGGGCCGCATTTTGGCAACGTGATCAGTCACGCGAATAATACGAGACGGAGACGGTGGAATCCGAACCTGAAGCGCGTCCGCGCAGTTGTGGACGGGGCGAGAAAACATGTTCGAGTTTGCACGGCCTGCATCCGAGCGGGCCGCGTGAAGAAAGCCGCCTGAGTACCCCACTTGAATCCAGCGCATGAGAAAAATAGTGTGGCTGGGCGTACGCACGGCCCGATGAGGGGCGTGGCGCGCGTAGCGTTGTTGTTGCCCGCGGTGGCGATGGCGCTGGCGATGGGCACGGGCTGCAGACAGAAGGCGCAGCCGTCGCCGGACGTGTGGGCGGTGGTGAACGGGCAAGAAATCAAGCGGGATGACGTGGACAAGTATTACCGGACGCGGGTGAATCCTGAAGGGCAGGCGCCATCCGCGGAAGAGGCGCTGTCGCTGAAGCTGAATGTGCTAGACGAGCTGATCAACAATGAGATTTTGCTTGAGCGGGCCAAGAAGCTGAACTTGGAAGCAAGCGACGGCGAAGTGGAAGACAAGTTTACCGAGCTGAAGAGCCCCTACACCGAAGACGAATTCCAGAGACAACTGAAAGAGCGGGGCGTGTCCGTGGACGATTTGAAGAACGACCTGCGGAGACAGCTATCGATTACGAAGCTCTTGAATCACGAAGTGGTGGCGAAAATTACCATCACCGACCAGGACATCACCGACGCCTACAACGCGAACAGGGCGCAATTTAATGTTGCTGAGCCGCGTTACCGGATTTCCGAGATCGTGGTGACGCCTCGCAAGGAAGTGCAAATCCGCAATTTGAAAAATGACGATGCGACGAACGAGGCAGAAGCGCAGCGTAAAGTGAAGATGCTGGAGGACAAGCTGAACAGCGGCGCGGACTTCGCGCAACTGGCGATGGATTATTCCGAGGATATGAATTCGGCCACGATGGGCGGAGACCTGGGATACGTGCCGGAATCTGCGCTGAACCAGTCCGATCCGATCTTGAAGAAGGCTGTGATGGGGATGCAAGCGGGGCAGGTGAGCCCGCCACTTTTGATCCAGTCTAAGGATGGATCGCGGTACGTGATCTTGAAGCTGATTTCGCGCGAGTCGCCGGGGCAACGCAGCATTTCCGATCCGCAAGTGCAGCAGACGATTCGCGACACGCTACGGAATCACAAAGAACAACTTTTGCGCGCTGCTTATTTGACGATCGCGCGGGACGAGTCGCACGTGACGAATTACCTGGCGCAGCAAATCATTGAATCGTCGGGCAAATTGCCGGATGCGGCGAAGACGGATTTTCCGGCCAAGTCTTCTGGGCACTAGACCGTTTTTTGAGCTTCTGTAATTCCTTTCAAAAGTCCCACTATTCTACCCAGGCAAGGACTTCGCCCGCGTTGACGGGCTGGCCTTCTTTGACTTGGAGACGCTCGACCACGCCACTTTTGGGAGAGTGGATTTCATTCTGCATTTTCATGGCTTCGACGACGAAGAGGCCCTGGCCGGCTTCGACTTTGTCGCCAACTTTGACGAGAACGCGTACGATTTTGCCGGGCATGGGAGCGACGATCTGCTGGCGGCCCTCGAGTTCGAGCGCGCCATGCTTGCGGCCGCGCCAGGCGCGGGGATCGGCGACTTCGGCGGTAAACTCCTGCGGGCCGGTTTGTAGTTTGAGCTGGCCGTTGGGCAACGGCACGAGGCGAACCTCATAGGAAAAGCCCTCGAGAAGGAGGGAAATGGTGTTTGGTGCGATTTCAACAGCGTCGGCGTCGAGTGGTTGGCCGTCGAGAGAGATTTTCCAGCGGTCGGCATCACGTTCGAGTTCCACGGTGCGGAGTTTTCTTCCGGAAGGCCCGGTGAGCTGGACTTCAAACTTCATGATCATGGCAGGCGGTCCAACTGTTGGCGGCGGCCTTCTTGTTTCCAAATGGAGGGTTGACTGGAATCCTGGCTTGAAGATGGGCTAGAGGGTTTGTTTGACTGCTGTGCGTGCCAGAGAGCGGCGGCAATGGCGGCGGCATCAGCGGCGCGTGCTGAATGCGAAGACTCGGCCGAAGCAGGGGTTTCGGAGGCTGGGCGATGGAGTAGTTCATCGAGCCATTTCGTGTGGATTTCTCCGCGAAGAAAATCCGGTTCGGCGAGAATGCGGCGGAAAAGGCCTGCGTTGGTCTTGATGCCGGTGACGGTGTACTCCTCGAGAGCACGGCGGAGGCGGGCGATGGTTTCCTCGCGACTGTTGCCCCAGGCGATGAGTTTGCTGAGGAGCGGATCGTAGTCCATCGGAACGGTCCAGCCTTCGTAGACGCCTTCATCGAGGCGGATGCCGGGGCCACTGGGCGCGTGGCGAGAAAGAAGTTTTCCTGGCGAAGGAAAGAAATTGTTATCAGGATCTTCGGCGTAGAGGCGGACTTCCATGGCATGGCCGCGCGGGGTGATGGTTTCCCAAGCGAAGGGAAGACGATGGCCGGCGGCGATGGCGATTTGGAGTTTTACGAGGTCGAGGCCGGTCACTTGCTCTGTGACGGGATGCTCGACTTGAAGACGCGTGTTGACTTCCAAAAAATAAAAATTGAGATGGGCATCGACGAGAAATTCCACGGTTCCGGCGTTGACGTAGCCGCCGGCGCGCGCGAGGCGAACGGCGGCGTCACCCATTTTTTTGCGCAGCTCAGGAGTGACCACGAGCGAGGGAGCCTCCTCAATGACTTTTTGGTGGCGACGCTGGACCGAGCATTCGCGCTCACCTAGAGAGACGACGCGGCCGTGCGTGTCAGCCAGAACTTGGATTTCGATGTGGCGAGGCTTCTCCAGATATTTTTCGAGATAGAGTCGCGAATCGCCGAATGCGTTTAGAGCTTCGGAGGAAGCATCGCGCCACGCAGGTGCAAATTCGGCGTCGCGTGTGACCACGCGCATGCCTTTGCCGCCGCCGCCGGCAACAGCCTTGAGCAGAACGGGATAACCCATATTTTGGGCGAGGGCCTGGGCATCATCGGGGTTTTCGATGGGATCGTTGGCGCCGGGAACGGTGGGGACGTCGGAGCGGCGGGCTAGCTGGCGGCCAGCGGTTTTCGAGCCGAGCGATTCCATGGCTTCGGCGGAGGGGCCAATGAAAGTGACCCCTGCCTCGACGCAGGCTCGGGGCAGCGCGGGGTTTTCAGCGAGAAAGCCGTAGCCGGGATGGAGAGCGTCGCAGCCGGCACGGCGCGCGACATCCATTATTTTGTCAACGCGAAGATAGCTTTCGCGCGAAGAAGCGGGACCGACCGGATAAGCCTCATCGGAGAGGCGGACGTGAAGGGACTTGCGGTCCGCCTCGCTGAAAACCGAGGCGGAGCGAATGCCCAGCTCGCGGCAGGCACGCAGGATGCGCACGGCGATTTCACCGCGATTGGCAATCAATATTTTGCGAAACATGAGCCTTTTACGATGCTGCGGGATTTTAGCACGAGGGGTCTCGCCGCCGAGCCGACGGTGCAATTGGAGTGTCTAATTATTTGAGGCCCCGCAAACACGGACGAGCGCCGCAGAATGTGGCAAGCTCCGGCGCCCGAGCGTAGCGTGCAACCCGATTTGGGCGGACTTGGGAACTTTGGCCGCACTCAAAGGGGGATGTTACCGTGCTTTTTGCGGGGGTTGGTGTCGCGCTTGTTTTCGAGGGCGCGGAGGGCGGTGATGATGCGGGAGCGGGTTTCGGACGGCTCGATGATGGCGTCGATGTAGCCTTTTTCGGCGGCGACGAAGGGGTTGGCAAAACGGTTGCGAAATTCTTCGATTTTTTCCTGGCGGAGAGCTTCGCGCTCGGACTCGGAAGCTTTTTCCAATTCGCGCTTGTAAACGATGTTCACGGCGCCTTCCGGGCCCATGACCGCGATTTCGGCTGAGGGCCAGGCGAAATTGGCGTCGGTGCGGATGTGCTTGCTGGCCATGACGCAATACGCGCCGCCATAGGCTTTGCGAGTGATGACCGTGATTTTGGGTACGGTGGCTTCGGCAAAGGCAAAAAGCAACTTCGCGCCGTGCTTGATGATGCCGCCGAATTCCTGTTGTGTGCCGGGCAGAAAACCGGGAACGTCCTCGAAAGTGATGAGCGGAATGTTGAAAGCATCGCAAAACCTGACGAAACGAGCGCCTTTGAGCGAAGCGTTGATATCCAGAACACCTGCGAGAAACGCGGGTTGATTGGAGACGATACCGACGGGGCGGCCGTCGAGGCGCGCAAAACCTACGACGATGTTTTTTGCAAAATGTTCGTGGACCTCAAAGAAGTAGCCGTCATCGATGATGGCGTGGATGGCGTCTTTCATGTCGTAGGGCTTTTGCGGATCATCCGGGACGAGCGAGTTCAAGGATTCTTCGCGGCGGTCCGGCGAATCTGAAGTCTGGCGCCGGGGAGGATCATCGACATTGTTTGAAGGCAAGAAACTGAAGAGTTCGCGAATCATGGCGAGGCAATCGGCGTCGTCCGCGGAGACAAAGTGGGCCACACCGCTTTTTTCGTTATGCGTCATGGCGCCGCCGAGCTCTTGCTTGGTAACTTCCTCGTGCGTGACGGTTTTGATGACGTCGGGACCGGTGACGAACATGTAGGAAGTTTCGCGCGTCATGAAAATAAAATCGGTGATCGCGGGAGAGTAGACGGCTCCGCCAGCGCACGGGCCCATGATGGCGCTGATTTGCGGGATCACGCCGCTGGCGAGGGTGTTGCGCAGAAAAATATCGGCATAGCCTGCGAGCGAGGCGACACCTTCCTGGATCCGGGCGCCGCCGGAATCGTTGAGGCCGATGACGGGGGCGCCGGCGCGCATGGCGAGATCCATGATTTTGCAAATCTTGCGGGCGTTGGCTTCAGAGAGCGAGCCGCCGAAAACGGTGAAGTCCTGAGCGAAGACGTAGACGAGACGACCATCGATACGGCCAAACCCTGTGACAAAGCCGTCGCCGGCGGGGCGCTGCTCCTGCATGCCAAAATCAACGCAGCCATGGCGGACAAATTTGTCGAGTTCTTCAAAGGTGCCTTCGTCAAGGAGAAGATGGATGCGTTCTCGCGCGGCGAGCTTGCCGGCTTTGTGTTCCCGCTCGCGGCGTTCGGGACCACCGCCAGCTTCGGCTTCGGTCGACTGGCGCCGGAGTTCCTCCATGCGATCGTGGTGTTTTTCTCTTGCGCTTGCAGCGGCATTTTTCTCAGGCAAGCTTTCCTCCAGGAGCTGAGGGTTCATTTTTGGAAAAGATGCGAACGGCTAGATGCGTGGCGAGCCACATGGTGCCCAGAAGCAAGACTACACCGAGGACCAGCTCGGCACAGATGGCCGCAGCTCGCTGGAGGGACAAAGCGAGGGAGGTAACGTAGAGAGTAGTTTGAACAAGCAGGAACATGGCCCCAAGAGTCATCGCAACGATGAGAACGGTGGTCAGGACGTAAGCGAGGATTATTTTCATGAGACTGGCGCAGCGCTGCGAAGGCGCAAAGAGAAGGATAACGCAACTGGTGACAAATCAGAATGCAGTCGAGCGGCAGAAACCCGAGATTCCGCGTTTAGCACGAGGACTTCCACCTGCAGAGCGAGCTTTTCGAGGCCCAGCGTGCACGCCTCCGAACTCAGCGCAAACCAGACCAATCGTCCGCAACGAGGATCGAATCGCTGGGATTTGAGGGGTCGTACTTCACGCTGGCGGGCTGGCCTGCAACAAGGCGTTCAAAGCGGATTTGCCCTTCGAGACCGGTGATGTCCTGCGCGGTGTGATACGTCACTCCGGAAATCGCATAACTGTAGGTCACAAGGTGCCTTGGCCTTAAGTCAATAATTGGCCGGGCGCGCGAACCGAAAAGTTTCTTCTGGGCTTCCTGTGGCTCAGGAGGATGCTCGGCTAACTCGACGACCTGTCCCTCGGCGATGCGTCCGATCTGGTTCAAATGGAGGCGGCGCCTGCGTTCCATGGCCTCGGGCTCTTCCGAGGGACGAAAGAATGCGTAGGCGATCATGGCGATCGCCGCAATCGCAGCAGCGCCCATGGCGAGAACAAGTTTCCAGTCGGCGAACAGAGCTTTCAACTAGCGAACTCCCTCAATGTAAAAGAATTGTGAGTGCGGCAGGAGAGCAAAACATCGCTCTCAAGAGACATGAGAAATTGCCTTCCCGCGGAGATAGCCCCACAACCGTGTATTTTACAGAAACAGAGGCAAGGAGGTGCAATTACGTGTGCGGGGCGTGCACTGGATTGCGCAACACGCCAACCCCATCTACGCTCACTTCAACGGCGTCGCCCGCAAGGAGCGGGCCAACGCCAGCGGGTGTGCCGGTGGCGATCAGATCTCCGGGATAGAGTGTCATGACATTGGAGATCCAGCGGACGAGAAATGCAACCGGATAGACCATCAACGAAGTGCGGCCCGATTGGCGGAGAGCGCCATTGACGCGCGTTTCCACCAGGACATCGGAGGCGTCGAGCTGCGTTTCGATGTGCGGGCCGACGGGACAAAACGTATCGAAACCTTTTGCGCGAGTGAATTGCACGTCGCTCTTCTGAAGGTCGCGCGCGGTGACATCGTTGAGGCAGCTATAGCCGAGTAAATAGGAGAGTGAGTCGTCGGTTTCTTTGAGGCGCGAGCAACGGCGGCCGACGATCAGCGCAAGTTCGCCCTCGTGCTCGACACGCTGCGATTGCGGCGGAAGAACGACGGGTTCACCGGGAGCAATGATCGCCGATGGCGGCTTAAGAAAAATGAGGGGCTCTTTCGGCAGTTCATTGCCGAGCTCGGCAGCATGCGCGGCGTAATTACGACCGACGCAGACGATCTTAGTCGGCTCGACCGGAGCCAAGAGATGAACGCCGGCAACAGGCCAGGTGCGCGAACCGGGCGACCAGGAACCCCATGGCAGGCCAGAAACTTCGCGAATTTGGTCACCTTCGAGCAGTCCGTATAGCGGAGTGGCCGCCTGCGCGGCGGTGGAATCAAGAGTAAGGAAGCGACAAAATTTCATGCGGGTCAGCTCGAGTGGTGGTTCGGATGAGAGATGTCCGACGCGCGCACGCGGCGGATGATGGTGGCAAGCCAGGAAACAGTGACCAAGAGCATATAGACCACCGCACCGAGCACGAAAATTTGCACCGCGCTGAAGCGCTCCTCGAGGCCGGGGAAATCCATGCTAAGAATGCGATAAGACAGGCTGAAAATGAGCCAGGCGATCAGGCTGGAAGCGAGCAAGTTGCCGGGCATGCGCCAAAACCGCAGAACGGGAATCAAAGCGAGAAGACCAAGAATAGCAACGGCCGCCAGATTGCGGACGAGCGCAAAGCGATCGAGGAATGGGACACGGTTGGCGACGATCACCCACCCGCTGAACGCGACGGAAAGGAAAACCCCGGCGTAAACACCGGTGCGCACCGAGGCGTTCCGAAAAGCATGGAACGAGCCATACACGGGCATGTGTGCACGAACGGACGTCAAGTGATGCGCTCCCAAGAATCTTGCTGAGCATAACCCGGGCTACGAAGGAGGTTGCGCGACATCCACGGCGACGGCCGCGCTGGGTGCACTTTCATTGCCAGCACGATCGACGGCAGTCACGGAATACCAGTAGCGGTGGCCGGGCTCCACAGACGTATCATGATACGCCGGTGCAAGCAATAGGTCTGGAGTGATCAGCGTACCTCGCGTGCCCTGCTGCTCACTGCGATAGACGCGGTAACCGGCCAAGTCGGTTTCAAGATTGATGGACCAGGAAAGATCCGCAACGGCGGAGCCGGGAGTAGCGCCGGGCAGAACCACGGCAACCACATTTTGCGGCGCGGCGGGAGGGAAAATGTCGCGGGGAGTAACTATGGCCGGGGTGGAATCATCCGACTCGAGCGCGTTGCCCTCCACCTGTACGACGCTTCTGACCACGTATGCGTAGGTTTTGCCGAAGTCGAAAAGCAAGTCTTGGTAAGCGTTTCCGTTCGAGGGAGCAAGCAAAGTGAGCGGCGATTTCCACTTTGCTTTCGAGAGATCCTTTGCAGCAGCCTCAGCAGAGGAGGAGTCGAGTTCGCCGCGATACACGCGATAGCCGGAAAAACCAGCTAGGGGAGCGCCGCTGGAGGTGAGCGCGGGCGCGGCCCAGCTCAAGTTGATGGCGGATTCCGTGACCCGGGCATCGACAAGAGAGATGGCTTCGGGTACCGGAAACATTCGGACAGAGACAACGTTGGAATCCGCCGAGGCACGCTTTTTGGAG
>JBARCY010000343.1:0-2423 GCA_049794595.1 Candidatus Acidiferrum sp. | reverse complement strand
TTTGAACCGACTCGACGACCTCCAGCCGCCCAACGGCGAGTCTGGAAAGCCGTAGAACTGGCTGTAAGGCAAAGAAATAAAAAGGGTTAGGTCACATATCGCCCTGTAAGTGACGGGGCGAAGCTGTATACGCGCCATTCGGAGAGAGGACATCGTGCAAAACGTTGTGCAAAGCCCAGTTGCAGTTACCCCATGCGCGTTACCGCCGGAAATGGCGATGATGCGGCCGCGCTGGTATGCTGTATATACTTCCGCGAACCACGAAAAAAAAGTCGCCGCAGAGTGTAGCAGGCGAAGCGTGGAAAGTTTCCTACCGCTTTACAGTTCCGTGCGCCGTTGGAAAGATCGTAGAGTACAGCTCCAGATGCCGCTATTCCCCGGATATGTGTTCGTTCATCTGGCGCTCAGCGACCGTCTTCGCATCATCCAGGTGCCCGGAGTAGTGAAGCTCGTTGGGTTCGGTGGTCAGCCGGTGGCGCTCCCTGACGAGCAGCTCGAAGCATTACGCAGTGGTCTAAACGGGAAGTTGCCCGCTGAGCCTCACCCCTATCTTACGATTGGGCGCCGAATCCGCATAGTGCGAGGAGCATTTCAGGGCGCCGAGGGCACCTTGGTGCGCAAGAAGGGTGTCTTTCGGGTCGTTCTTTCGCTTGAGCTGATTATGAGATCGATCGCCGTCGAGGTGGACGCAGCGGATGTCGAGCCAATGTCGCACAAAGAGCGGCAGGTTTAATAGGCGGCGATGCTAGTTAACAATAATACTCCCTCCCCCCGGTTTTTCGCAAATGTTCATTTTAGAGACGTTAAAGTCCTTTGTTTTCATACACTTTTGCAAGTGTTGATTCCAGAAGAGTTATTCGGATGGCGGGATAGCGGCAAAAGTATCGGAACGGGAAGAGCCGGGCTTGACCAGCGAGATATACAGCAAATTTCACAACCCATGATAGCACAAGAGTTACGACATGTCAAGGATATCTTGCGGGCCGCGCGATTCAATAATTCTCAATGATGACCGAGACCCAGGGAAACTTAGCCATGCTGGGCGAGGAGCAACCAGCCGTCAGGCCTGCCGCACCGGCGCGCTTTTCCAACCGGCGCGCATATGCACAGACGTTTGCAGCGACCGCGACGATCCGTTGCATGGGAGTGGTCTCCGGGGTCCTGGCGGCGCGCTTGCTCGGTCCGGCAGGGCGCGGGGAATTGGCAGTCATCATCTTCTTGCCTATGCTGCTGTTACAGCTAGGAGAGTTGGAGTTACCGCGCAGCCTGGCGTACGAGGTGAGCCGGGTGGAGGAGATTCCACGCGGGGTGATGGCCACGAGTTTCTGGCTGGCTGTAGGGCTGGGACTGGTGCAGGCGGTGCTGCTGGCGGTGCTGCTGCCGTGGTATTTGCCGGCGGACAAGCTGCACCTGTTGGGGGATTCGCGGTGGTTCATGCTGTATTTGCCCGCAGCATACGTCACGGCCACGCTCATGGGCAGCGATCAGGGGCGTGGGCGGTTTGGACGGTTCAGCGTGCTGCTGGCGCTGCCCGGGGCTTTTTATGCGGCTGGGATCGTGGCGGTGTGGGCCAGCGGGCACGTTTCGCCGGGGGCGTTTGCCGCAGTGCTGCTGGTGGGCGCGCTGCTTGTCACCGTGGTGCGCACGCAGATGGATTGGAGGAGCCTTTCGCCGCGACTGGTGGACTGGACGACGGCGCGGAGGCTGTTGAAGCGCGGCTGGAGCTTCTATTTGCCGACGGTGGCGAGTAACGCGCTGTACCGCGCGGACATGTTCATCCTGGTGCAGCTGGCGCCGAGCGCGGCCATTGGGCTGTACGCGGTGGCGCAAGCGATCGCGCTGGGACAGATTGGGGCGGTAAATCCCTTCATTCAGGTGGGATTTTCCGCGGTCGCGGGGGAAACGGACCCGGGGAAGGCTTTGCAGACGCTGGGGCGGCATTTCCGCCTCGCGCAGCTCGTCGTCATAAGCATCGGATTGCTCGCCGCCGCAGTAACTCCCTGGTTGGTCCGGCTGATGTTCGGCGCGCAATTTACCGGCGCTGTGACCACGGCCTACCTGCTGATCGGCGCGACAATGTTCTCGGGTATGGAGCAGGTGCTGGAGCAGGGCTTACGCGCCGCCGATCATCCCCGGCCAGGCATTGTCTCAAATTTGCTGGGGCTTGCGCTTATCATCGGCTTGGGAATTCCGGCATGCCTGCACTACGGCATCGCCGGTCTCGCCTTCGCCGCGATGGTGGCTCAACTCCTTAACTTTGTAGTTCTGATCGGCTTCTGCGTGGTAGGGCTGAAGATGTCGGCGGAGGATTTCTGGGCGTTCGATGCATCCGCTTTCAACGAACTCGGCTCGCTCGTCAAGTCTCTAATCAAGCGAAAGTTTCAAGTATGAATCGGGAATTGAACGGCAAGTCGAATCCCTTG
>JBARCY010000342.1:0-2835 GCA_049794595.1 Candidatus Acidiferrum sp. | reverse complement strand
GACGCAAACGGCATCATAGTGGGGACTGAGGTTGGCAACGGAGCCTCAACCCTCTTGAATGATAAAGATACAATATCAGTTAACTTTGGGGAATCGCTCGGTGGAAACTTCTTAGCGGCCACTGTCGGACATGAAGGAGAACACGTTGTTCAGGCTGATAACTGGTTGGAAGGTGGTGAGAGCTCGGTTGGCGATATTAACCATTACCTTCGCGAAGAGGGCGGCTGGACCGTGGGAGCCGCCATAGCCCAGGCGCTCGGCATGAACAACTACGCGCCATACGGAGGCGGAAGTGACCAGCAGGCTTGGAATAAGGGCTGGAAGGCGGCCGAGGTTGCTACTAAGCGCGCTAGCGGCATCAAAAATATCCTCAACTACATGAAGATGCGTTATGGAGACGACGCCATGCTGCAAACATACACAGCTGAACACCACCACCAGGACTGAACGCTCGAACTAAGGAACCAGTAAATGAACCCCAGGTTGATCATCTCAGGCGTTCTTATCTTGTCCAGCGCCATCGCCACGCAAGCAGCCAATATGTCCAGCAGCGACCTAGCTCAAGACATCACGTACTGCCAGCTTATGAAAGATCCATCCATGGTTGTGGGAAAGCGAGTACGGATCCGCGCCATATACTCGTATATGTTTGAGGTCTCGCACCTTATGGCGCCCATTTGCTGCCCGGCAGCCGATGTTCCTATCTGGTTAGCGTTCAGTGATGAACTGGACCACCGCTCTCGACAATCAATTAAGCACTTCCCGAAGGGCTCGGGGTTTGTGCTCGCTACTTTCGTTGGCATTTTCGAGGGCGGCAGAGTCTTCGGGACGTTTGGGGAAAGGTTTAGGTTGGAAGTTGACAGAATTGAGCGGGTCGAACAGAAGGCACAACCTCCGAACGGCCAAATCCCGGCATGGGTACCAACGCATTGCGAAAACTCGAACCCTAGCATGCTGAACCCGAACTCCTCCGCCGATTTTCGCCAACCCTTGCATACGACGGGAGCCGTGCCGCGTGGTTTCAATCAGTTACCAAAAGACAATTCACTGTCGCGATAGAGGTTCTTCCGCTTCCTCACCCGTTTTCCATCATTTTCCAATTACTAGGAAACCTGTTTTAGTTAAGTGCCGCCAGTTCAGCGTGTTAGGGTTGACTAGAGGGAGCTTGGGAAGCTTCTATACTGCCATTGTACGACGCCCGCTCGATGTTCTAGCCTGATAATTATACATAACTAGACGAGAAGTTGAAGCAGAACCAGGGAGCTGCAAAGACATAGGTACGCCAGATGGCCGAGATACATCATGAGAGCGCGCGATTGGCCCGAGGCCCGTTTGGCCCAATATATTGCTGCGCTTTGATTCTCAACAACGAACATGAAGCGTCTCGTCGTGACTGACAGGAAGGGCTCTGAGCATCGGAGGCAGAATCCGGGGAGGCGATAGCCGTTCACAGATGCAGCTTACTAACACCTAGCCATTGTATATAATCCGGCTTAGCGTGCTAAGTCTGCGGACGGCCTATCAATTGGCTGGCAGAGTGGCTGTCGGCTGCGCTGAGCCGGCTCGACAAATTGAGTGCGAGTCCAGCAGTCATGAAATGCAAGGCCTGCTGCGATGTCCGCGCTTTGAAGAAAACAGTACTCCAGCTTTCACCGTCAGATTAGAGGCCTCCTGTGGATATCGAATTCAGCGACAAAGTGAAGGAGCTGCAGCGGCGCTTGCAGTGCTTCCTGGACGAGCACATCTATCCAAATGAGCAGCGCTTCCACGAGGAGGTCGAGCGGAACCGCTGGTCGCCCACGAAGATCGTCGAAGAACTCAAACCGAAAGCACGCGCGGCTGGTCTATGGAATTTGTTTTTGCCGGAAAGCGAGGTCGATGCGGGGCTGACAAATCTCGAGTATGCACCGCTGTGCGAAATCATGGGGCGCAGCCACATGGCTCCCGAGGTGTTCAATTGCTCCGCGCCGGACACGGGGAATATGGAAGTACTCGCGCGGTATGGCACCCAGGAACAAAAGGAGCGCTGGTTGAAGCCGCTGCTGGCGGGCGAAATCAGGTCGTGTTTCGCGATGACGGAGCCAGCTGTCGCTTCTTCCGATGCCACGAACATTGAGTCGAGAATCGTACGGGAAGGCGACAGCTACGTCATCAATGGTCGAAAATGGTGGACTTCCGGTGCGGGCGACAAGCGTTGCAAAATTGCCATCTTCATGGGCAAAACGGATCCCGCGGCTCCGCCGCATAGACAGCAGTCGATGATCCTTGTGCCGATGGATGCGCCGGGAGTGAAGATCGAGCGGATGTTGACGGTGTTCGGGTACGACCATGCTCCGCACGGCCACGGCGAAGTCACTTTTGACAATGTTCGCGTTCCGGCTTCGAACATGCTTCTTGGTGAAGGGCGGGGATTCGAGATCGCGCAAGGGAGGCTGGGGCCGGGGCGCATTCATCATTGCATGCGATGCATTGGAGTGGCAGAGCGGGCGCTGGCAACGATGTGCAAACGCGTGCAGGCGCGCGTGGCTTTCGGAAAGGCGCTGGCCGAGCAAGGGACGATCCGTGCGGACATCGCCGCATCGCGTATGGAAATCGAGCAGGCTCGTCTGCTCACGCTGAAGGCCGCATACATGATGGATACAGTGGGCAATAAAGCGGCGCGCACGGAAATTGCGATGATCAAAGTTGTGGCGCCGAACGTGGCTCTGCGCGTGCTGGATCGCGCGATGCAAGCGCATGGAGGCGCTGGAGTTTCGCAGGACACGTTTCTGGCGAGCGCCTGGGCCATGACTCGGACGCTACGCTTGGCCGACGGACCGGACGAAGTACACGTTG
>JBARCY010000341.1:0-1637 GCA_049794595.1 Candidatus Acidiferrum sp. | reverse complement strand
AAGCTCGGCCACAAAGTCGGCCTAATGGACGCCGACGTCTACGGCCCCAACGTTCCCATCATGCTCGGCACGCTGCAAGAGCCCCAAGCCACCGCCGATAAACGCATCATCCCCGTCCAAGTCGCCGGCATGAAAATGATCTCCATGGGCCTGCTCAACCCCGGCGACAAACCGATGGTCTGGCGCGGCCCCATGCTGCACAGCGTCATCACGCAATTCCTGCGCAGCGTCGAGTGGGGCGAGCTCGATTACCTCATCATCGACCTCCCGCCCGGCACCGGCGATGTGCAGCTCACGCTAATCCAAACGGTCGCCGTCACCGGCGCGGTCGTCGTCACCACGCCTTCCACCGTCGCCCTCGCCGACGTCCGCAAAGCCATCGAAATGTTCCGCCAGGTCAACGTCGAGGTCCTTGGCGTCGTCGAAAACATGAGCACCTTCCGCTGTCCCCATTGCGACAAGCCCATCGACATCTTCGGCCACGGCGAAGGCGCCAAAACCGCCATCGCCTACGGCGTCCCCATCCTCGGCGAAATCGAAATCGATCCTCGCATCCGCATCGGCGGCGACACCGGCAAACCCGTCGCCGGCCTCGGCGAATCCGCCCCCGGCACGCAAAGCCTCTACGCCCTGGCCCGCGCCGTCACCGCGCGCCTAGCCGAAGTCAGCGCCACCTCTTCCGGGCCCAGCGTCCAAATCGACTGAAAGATTTCGGGCGCAAGTAAACTCCATGCATTGGCTCCAGACATTGGTAAGGGTGCTAGGTGGAGCGTTAGGCTTCCTCGCCGCACCGCTCGCAATCTTCGAGTCCTTGCTGTTTTTGGTCTCTGAGCATCAGGAGATGGAGTCAATACACGGCTCCTGGTTCGGCCTTCTCGTTGCGGCCTTAATCGCTGTTGGATTTGCGGCGTTTGGCGTTCTCGTTTCTTTTTATTTGCTTCGATATGCGTTTCGCGGGAACAAACAAACCTAGTTCGTGGCTTGGTGATTTTCGGGCATCTGCCGCCATCGATCACGCCTCATCTGTTATTATTATCAGGAGCGTAGTTTAGCCAAGTACTTTGGCCGTGACGCACGCGAGGACCTCGACCATGATTTTTCACGGTTCGCTGGAACCATCAGAAGACGGCTGGATCGTCGCGCAGTGTCCGGCGCTGCCCGGCTGCGTCTCGCAAGGTCGGGACGAAAAAGAAGCGCTGGAAAACATTAAAGAAGCCATCACTGCCTGGCTTTGGGCCGAGGATCAGAAAGCAGTCAAGGCCATGGGATCCAACGGCACTCCAGTCGTCGTCGCCGTCTGAAGCGTTCTCGGCGCGCATGGCACGTCTCGCCAATATTTCCGGCAAAGAAGCCGTCAAGGCCTTCTCTAAAGCGGGCTGGCAAGTTATGGGTCAGGTCGGCAGCCATGTTGTCCTCAGCAAACCGGATATTCGCGCGAACCTCTCCGACCCCAGCACAAGGAACTCGCCGCAGGGACTTTGCGAGCGCTGATTCGCGCGGCGGAAATGACCGTCGAGCGGTTCTTAGAGCTCCTCTGATTGAAAGCAAGCCCTCGAATCGAGAGCCGTACAAATGCTCTTGAAATTCCGGGCCGCCGTGCTAAACTACGTGCTGGAATCATCTAGGCAAGCGCGCCA
>JBARCY010000340.1:0-28881 GCA_049794595.1 Candidatus Acidiferrum sp. | reverse complement strand
GCTCCACGCAAAACAGCAACAAACTTTCGCCTGAGTCCCCGCAGCGGTTATCGTACAAGTGAAATCGGGGCGATCCCAATGTCCGGTAACAACTAATCGGGAGCTATGTCAAGCGAACCCAAACGATTATTCTGAAGTGTGACTGAAAATCCAGACACCCTCCCGAAGACCCCGCATCGGAAAGGCACTCTCCGATCCTTCGTTCGATGGTTTCTCATCGGAGTGGCGCTTCTTTGGTCGCTTGCTGTGCTGATCCTTGTGGCTGCCCGGTGGATCGACCCACCGACCACCGCGGTGCACATGGAGCGCCGCTTACAGGCATGGATTCACCACAGGCCATATCACGAACGATACGAATTGGTTCCGCTGAGCCAAATCTCGCCCGATTTCCAGCATGCCGTCATCGCCGCGGAAGACGCGCGTTTCTACCAGCATCATGGATTCGATTGGGGCGCGATGGAAATCGCTGCTGAAGACGACTTGGAAGGCGGCCGCATTCGCGGTGGGTCTACCCTTACCCAACAACTGGTGAAAAACCTGTTCTTCGGAACCGGTCGGTCCATTCTCCGCAAGGGCGCCGAGTTCACACTGGTCCCGGTGGCCGAATTGGTCCTCGGCAAGCGGCGCATATTGGAGCTCTACCTTAATGTGGTCGAATGGGGCCCCGGTGTTTATGGTGCAGAGTCGGCGTGCCGTTATTACTATCGAATCTCGGCACGGAATATCGATCGGGAACCGGCGGCCCGACTGGCGGCAATTCTGCCGTCGCCGCTAAAGCGACGGCCGGAGCGCATGAATCGCTACAGCGAGCTCATCCTAGAGCGAATGCGCCAAATGGGTTGGTAATCGCGCAGCACATTGATGTGAATCTTGGAAGATTCACACGACGAATCAAGACTTGACGGCACCATCGAACGAATTGGTAGCGATCTGAGAACTTCGTGGACATCGGTAGCTTGGACTAGACTTCGGGGGAGTAAGTCAGCGTGGGCTTTCCATTCGCGGATGAGTAATAATGCGGGCCACCGGACGTTCTCTTTCCGCACAACCTCTTAGCGAGAGGGAGTCGAACCATGTCTAACGAAATATCAACCTTCCGTTTGTATTTAATGAGGCTGCTTTACCTGCTTAATTTTGCGTTGCTCGGACTTGACGTATGGCCCGCAATTGTCAGCCACAAAGGAGCGTGGGACCCGTTGCATGGCGTTGCCTTCAGCTTTTGGGCGGCATTGTCGGCTTTCTCGGGTTTGGGGCTTCGATATCCTCTGAAGATGTTGCCTTTGCTTCTCCTGCAACTGTTCTACAAGGCGGTATGGTTATTAGCAGTGGCCCTCCCGATGTGGTCCGTGGTCCGGACAACAGATCTGACCCGTGCCATGGCTATTGGGGTTGTTGTGGATGTTGTCTGTATTCCTTGGCCGTATGTTCTAGCGAATTACGTGAAGGCGCGTGGAGATAGATGGAGATGAGTTCTGTGGCCCTTTCTCTGGCCGTGCTTTCACCTGCCTGATAACCGCAGCGTTAGTCGGGCGCTTCAGAGTAGCTTGAGGTCGCGAGTCGTTGCTGTTATACCTTCTCAAGTAAAATGCTGAACCCGCGGAAAGTTAGACGAGAGTCTCATGAGCTTCGACGTCTTTCTGCAGAAATTTGCTGCTGGGGAGCCTGTGGAAGTAGACCGAGACTCTGTGCTTGCGGTTCTTCAGACTCGGGAGTTTATTGGCCCAGATGAGTTTGGTTTCTACATCGTGAAGTTTCCCGGCGGCGTTGACGTTGAACTGTCAGCCAAAGGTCTCAATGGAGGCGCCATATTCACTGGTTGCGCATTCCACATTCGCGGTATGAGCCCTCATTTGATAAGTTTCATTTTCGAGATTGCAAGAGCCGGCGATATGGTGGTGCTTCCAGCGATGGAAGATTTTGTACCGATCCTTTCTTCACCGGAACAGAAACAGCAGTTGCCTCCAGACTCAGCTCAGCACAGTCCAGGAGCCGTCGTTTGCCGGTCGCCAGCAGAGTTGGGGGCTTTGCTATCTGGCGGGTATGCTGGCTGGCAGGAATATCGCAACCAAATATTGAATAAGCCTCCAAGCATCTGACAGCTTGGCTACCACAGTTAACACATTCAGACTCGCCTTGTGTTTGGTAGGTGGGGCGTAATCGGACAAGTGGCCCAAACAGCCCGTGAACGGCGTTGGAGCGAGTTAACTGGCGCTGCGCGGAGCGCTGAAAATAAGGTTAGGGCTCGAACAGGAAGTTGACGGTGACCTTGATGCGGGCGGGAACGGGCTTTCCGCCGCGAGTGGCGGGCTCGTATCGATACTGCTTGAGCGCTTCGGTGGCGGCTTTTTGCAAGGGAGCGGATCCCGAGAGCGCCTTCATGGATTTCACGTGGCCGGAGGTATCGACCAGCGCGTCGAACGTCACGCTGTTCGTGTTCCCTGTGGAGAAATCTTGCAAGACATCCGGCCTAGCAACGGCACGGACCGACTTGATCAACTTCGGAGGGGTGGTTGCCGCTCCGGCCGAGGGCAGCGTTTCGGAAACCGCCTCGGCTTCGCTGTTGGACGGCGCTGGGGCGGAGTGCTTTCTGGAACGAGTGGCCGCTTCCGGTTCTTCAGGAGCCGCAGTCTCATCTGCCTCCGTGTCGGAGTTTGATTTGGCCGCAGCAGGGGTATCGTTCGCGGCAAGTGTGGAAGGCTTTATTGTTTCTACGGGCGCGGGTTGCGATGCATTGGGCAAGGCCACCTGTGGCGGAGTTGCAGGAGCTTCGCTTGGTTGCGGGGACTTGGCAGAATCGGCGGCGACCGGCGCGGACGTGGCTTTTTGAGTCGCACGAGAAGCGGGGTGCGCGGTAACGTTGGGAGCGGGGGCGCTGGAAAACAAGGTCTTCGGATGAGGCAGCAACGGAAGCAAATTCTGGTACCAGGCCGCGCCGGCCACGATGAGCACGAACGCTGCAAAAAGCAGGTCCTTGCGCAGCGCGGCGCGCCGGCTGGTCGCGGCGACTTTCTGTTCGCGCTCGGGCTCCGCGGGCGCCTTTGCATCCTTGAAATTGAGAGCGGCCTTGGG
Source organism: Candidatus Acidiferrum sp. (assembly GCA_049794595.1). Taxonomy (GTDB): domain Bacteria; phylum Acidobacteriota; class Terriglobia; order Acidiferrales; family UBA7541; genus Acidiferrum. Next base: position 25,812 of record JBARCY010000340.1, on the reverse strand, counting down.
CAGGAGATCTTGCGCGGAAAATGAGGGTTTGGCGCCTTCTTCAGGCAACGAAGGAGTTGCGGCCGGAACATGGTGGGCGCTTTCGAGAGCGCCGGAAAGTTCCGCTGGAGGCTCTTGCGTCTCATCTCCGGTTGCGGGCTGGAGTTTTGCCAGCAGCTCGCCGAGGGCGACACCATTTAGAGGAGCCTGGGCGGGAGAGCCGGTGGGAGTGCGGGGAGGTTCGGGAGCAATTGGGCGGGAAGGATTGGGAGACGCAACGGGGGCAGAGAAATTCGCTGGCGCGGGTTGCGTTTGGAGCAATTTTAATTGCTCGCGCAACACTTCCACTTCGATTTTCAGCGCGGTAACTTCCTGGTCGCTGGGAGCCGTCACGTGCTCGATGGGTTCGTCCGCGATGATGTCTTCCAGAGCATGCGCCGATTCTGCCGCTGCTTTTTGCTGGGCGTTCGCCGGGGCGAGGGCAGTCGTTTCTGGAAACTTGACGTTCCAAAATCCGGGCGAGGGCTCGCTGAACTCTATTTCGACGTAGCAAAATCCTGGGCGAAAATCGCGCTTGCGCGTGACTTGCGCAACCACTTCAACTCTTGTTTCTTTATGAGTGAGAAAGAGCAGTTGTCCGGGATCCACTTTCGCGGAAAGGCGAAGGACCCCGCCATTCTCAAAGACCAGAGCGGTAGTGGTGTCTTCCGTGAACAGTTCGCGCTGGCTGCCTTTTTCCGCGGGGCGAGCGCCGGTGGCGACGACCGGCACTTCGCAGGCAACGGCATTCATCCGGGGACTTGCCTGGAGATTTTGCGTGGATGTTTTCTGGGGGCTCGCGGAGGGCGAGGCAGTCGAATGGCGGATGTCGACAGCGGAAGCCACGATTGGGTTGTCCCTCGTGCGCCGGAGGGCGACGCATCTCTTAATAAATAATCAGGCTGCGGAGAGCCGCACACGCAACGGCCCAGACAACATCGCATTGTCGCAGGGGGCGAGCGGGTTGGCGATAGTACAAACGTACTGAGGTGAGGAAGCTGTCCTAAGGGGCAACAGGAGCGAAGAGCGTGCGGCGGCAAATCGAAGGGCGCGAAGCGACGGCACTTCGAACGGAATGGGACAGACACCCGGCTTTTCAAGCTCGCGCGCGGAGCAGAACAAAACTGAGACCCGGGTCTAACCCCATCATTCGTTGTTCGGAACTTCAAGCGCTTGACAAAGAGCGAGAACGAGGCTAGGTTGCACTATACCTAGAGTAACATAGCCTATGACAATAGGGGTCGATAGATGACAAACAGGGAGACGGGACGAGATCTCTTCCCGGGGGCGCTGGAAATGATGATTCTCCGTACGCTGAAGCGGCAACCGCTGCACGGCTACGCGCTGGTGCAACACATCAAACGGACGTCCAACGATTTGCTGCAGATTGAAGAAGGGTCGCTTTATCCGGCGCTGCAGCGGCTCTTGAAAGAAGAACTGGTGAAGGCGGAATGGGGCGTGTCGTCGACAAACCGAAGAGTGCGGACGTACAAGCTGACCGCAAAGGGAGCGAAGCACCTGGAGCGGGAGGTTTCGCGCTTCGAAAAAATGCTCGAAGGAATCACACGCGTCCTGGCGCCAGGTGAATCATGAAACTTCTTAGCTCGCTGAAACAGCTCTTCAAGCGCCGCCGCTTGTACCAGGATCTCTCCGAGGAGATGCAGCAACATCTCGACGAAAAAATCGAAGAACTTGTCGCGACCGGCATGCTCAGAAAGGAAGCCATTGCCGCCGCTCGCCGCGCTTTTGGCAACATGACGCTGATCGAAAACGACAGCCGCGAAGTCTGGCAACGGCCCTCCCTTGAAGACGTTTTCATCGATGTCCGCTTCGCCCTCCGCACCCTCCGCAAGACTCCTGGCTTTACGACAGTTGCTGTCCTTACGCTCGCCCTCGGCATCGGCGCCAATACCGCCATGTTCAGCGTGGTGGAGGGCGTTGTGCTGGCGCCATTGCCTTACTTCCAGCCCGATCGCCTTGTTATGGTCTTGGAAAGCAATCTCCGCTTTCCGCAAGATTCGATTTCTTACCCTAATTTCCTAGATTGGCAGCGCGACTCTCACTCCTTCCAGCGTATGGCCGCTTACGCTTGGCAGGGATATAACCTGACGAATCCTGGGACACCGGAACATCTCGATGGCAAGAACATCTCCTCGGGTTTCTTCAGCACTCTGGGCGTGGAGTTGACCCTCGGTCGTGAATTCTCCCCGCAAGAAGACCATAGGGGCGGAACACCCGTCGTCATCATCAGCAATCGTCTGTGGCGAAGCCGGTTTGGCAGCAGCCGCCAGGCACTCGGCAAGACCTTAACTTTGGACGGAGCTGACTACACGATTGTTGGCGTTCTCCCACCAGGTTTTCGCTTCGGGGATCAGATCGCTGCTGTCTATATACCGCTGGGCCAGTGCAATCCGCTGATCCTCGCCGATCGCGGAGCTCACACTATGGCTTCCGTCGCGCGCCTGGAACCTGGAGTGACCATATCTCAGGCGCAGGCCGAGATGACCACGATCCAGGATCATCTGGATGAGCTCTACCCTGATGCGAACCGAGGCACAGGAACAACTTTGGTACCTCTCAAGCAAATTTTCGTCGGCGACGTAAGTGCAACGCTTCTGCTCCTGTTGGGCGCTGTCGGGTTTGTTTTGCTGATCGCCTCTGCGAACGTCGCTAATCTGCTGCTCGCCCGCTCAACAGCCCGCAGGCGCGAGTTTGCCATTCGCTCGGCGCTCGGAGCCAGCCGCGGACGCATCGTGCGGCAGTTGATTACCGAAAGCATGCTGCTCTCGCTTGCCGGAGGCGCGCTAGGTGCGCTGCTCGCCATTGGCGGGGTGCATCCCTTACTAGCAGCCGTGCCGGGGAGCTTGCCGCGCAGCGAGGGCATCGGCGTGAATGCTCCCGTTCTCTGGTTTACGCTTGCCGTTTCGCTTGTCGTCGGGATTCTGTTTGGGCTCGCGCCCGCTTTTAGGAGTTCAAAAACCGATGTGCAAGCCTCGCTGAAGGCGGGCGGCCGAGGCTCTACGAACATTCATCATCGCGCGCAAAGCAGTCTCTTGATCGTCCAGATGGCTCTCACGCTCGTGTTACTGGTCGGCGCCGGACTTCTCCTCCGTACTATCCGTCACTTGTGGGCGTCCAATCCGGGCTTCGACACTCAACGCGTCATTGCTTTCAAAGTTGGGGTTTCTCCTTCGCTGACAGAGACGGCACCCGCCACTCGTATCGCCTATCAACAGTTGATCGACCGTATTCGGAGCATTCCCGGCGTGCAAGCGGCGGATTTTACCGGCCTCGTGCCACTGAGTGGTATGGACGGGGACATGCCCTTCTGGATCGGCTCCCACAGGCCCGTTTCGCTTCAGAACGCACCGCGGCTGTTGGGGTTCCTTACGGGTCCGGACTACTTCCGAACGATGGGAATACCGCTGCTTCGCGGCCGCCTTTTCGGCGCAAACGACACGACAAAGTCCCCGTGCGTCGTAATCATCGACAGCGTTTTCACCCACATGTATTTTCCAGACAGCGATCCCATCGGCCAGACATTAACTTTCGCGTTCACGCCGGTGGGCCCCTGCCGGATTATCGGCGTGGTGGGCCATGTGAAGCACTGGGGGTTGGGCGGCCCAAACGGGGGCACGCAAAATGAGATGTACTTTCCGCTTCACCAAGATCCGGACCCTTGGGTGGCCTCAAACTATGCCGGCTTGACAGTCGTGATCCGCACGCCGCTCGACGCCGCGGCCGTCATGCCCGCAATCAAGTCGGCAGTTTACGCAGTCGGTGGGGAGCAACCCGTTTATAACGTCCAAACAATGCGGGAGATTGTTTCGCGCTCGATGTCCTCGCGGCGCTTTCCGCTGATTTTGCTTGGGACATTTGCGGGCTTGGCGTTGCTGTTGGCCTCCGTCGGAATCTACGGCGTCATTTCTTATTCGGTCTCCCAGCGCATCCACGAGATCGGCATCCGCATGGCGCTCGGCGCCGGAAAGCAGAATGTCTTTCGCATGGTCGTTGGACACGGTCTTCGGTTGGCTCTCGCGGGCTTGGCAATCGGCACCGTTGCCGCATTAATCCTCACGCGCGTGCTCTCGAGTTTCTCTCATCTGCTCTATGGAGTTGGCACGAACGATCCCGTGACGTTTATCGCCGTGTCCTTTGTGTTGGCAGGCGTAGCCATTCTGGCGTGCTACGTCCCGGCCCGTCGCGCCACGCGAGTCGATCCCATGGTTGCGCTGCGCTACGAGTGAGCCGTGAGGGAAGTTGAGAGCATTAGCCAGAGTAGCGGCCGGATGTTCGCGTAGGGGAAAAATCATGAAGCGGATTATGCAATTGTTTATGAGGCGGCGGATTTACGACGAGCTTTCCGACGAGATTCGGGGGCACCTCGAAGAAAAGGTTGAGGAGTTGGTTGAGGGCGGTATGACGCGGAAGGAAGCGGAGGCGGCGGCGCGGCGGGAGTTTGGGAATGTGACGTTGGTGGAAGAGGACGGGCGCGACGTGTGGCGGTGGCTGACGATCGAGAACTTTTTGATGGATGTGCGCTATGGATTGCGGATGCTGCGACGGAACCCGGTGTTCACCGTTGTGGGTTTGCTAACGATCGCGATTGGGATTGGGGCGAATGCCGCGGTCTTCAGCGTGGTGAATAGCGTTTTGTTGAAGCCGCTGCATTATCCAAAGTCGAAGGAGTTAGTTTCATTTCACCAGGTTGCACCGGGCGCGGCGGGATTGGCGGATTTTGAGAATGGGTTGCTGCTTTCGCTGTCGATGTATTTCACCTATGCAGATCATAACCGCTCATTTCAATCGGTGGGCGTGTGGGATACGGGGACGGCGAATGTGACGGGACTAGCCGAACCGGAAGAAGTGCGCGTGGTGGAGGTAAGCGATGGAGTCCTCGAAGCGTTGGACGTCGCGCCGGAAGTGGGACGATGGTTTTCGGCCGGGGATCAGGAGCCGCGCGGGCCAGAACGCGTGATGCTGAGCCATGGATATTGGCAGCGGCAATTTGGCGGAGACCGATCGGTGATTGGCCGGAACCTCATGGTGGATTCACGGCCACTGGAAATTATCGGGGTGATGCCGCAGGGGTTTCGATTTATCGACACGGATTTCGATTTGATCGAACCATTCAGGTTCGATCGCGGGAGCTTGATTCTGGCGGGATTTGGATTTCATGGCATTGCGCGGCTTAAGCCAGGAGTGACGATCGCGCAGGCGGACGCGGATATGACGCGCATGCTGCCGATCTGGATGGACTCGTATTCAAACGGGAAGGGGACAAATCCGCACAATTACGAAGCTTGGAAAATTACGCCGATGATCCGGCCGTTGAAGCAAGAGGTGGTCGGAAACGTGAGCGAAGTGCTGTGGGTGGTGATGGGCACGATTGGTTTGGTAATGCTGATTGCCTGCGCGAACGTGACGAATTTGCTGCTGGTGAGAGTGGAATCGCGGCAACAGGAGTTGGCTGTGCGGGTGGCGCTCGGCGCGGGATGGGGACGCATCGTTCGAGGACTGCTGGTGGAAAGCATGATGCTCGGATTGATGGGCGGAGTGGTTGGAGTCGGATTGGCGTATGCGGGCGTGCAGTTTCTGACGGCCATCGGGCCGGCGAATTTGCCGCGATTGCGTGAGATTTCCATCGATGTGCGAACGCTGGGTTTTGCCTTTGTCATTTCAGCGCTATCGGGGTTGTTGTTCGGGCTGATTCCAGCTTTTAAGTATGCGGGGCCGCGAAGTTCCTTGGAGTTGCGTAGCGCGGGGAGGACCGCGAGCGTGAGCCGGGAAAGGCATCGCGCGAGGAATTCGCTGGTGGTGGGACAAGTCGCGTTGGCTTTGGTGCTGCTGGTGTGCGCGGGGCTGATGATTCGGACGTTTCAGGCTCTGCGAACGGTTGATGTAGGTTTTACGGGCGCGCGGCATTTGCAGGTGATGCGGATTTCTATTCCCGGTTTGCTGATCCGCGAATCGGAGCGGGTCACGCGAACGCAGAATGAGATTCTCGATAAGCTGACGGCGATTCCCGGCGTGAAGTCCGCTGGCTTCGGGAGCGAAATGCCGATGGAGGGATTCGACTCCGATTGGGACACGATTTTTGTGGAGGGTAAAACGTATCCGGAAGGACGGATTCCGCCGCTACATTTTTACAAGCACGTTTCACCTGGTTTCTTTGGGGCGGCAGGCACGCGAATCATTGCGGGCCGCGACCTGACATGGAACGACGTCTATGGGCTCAGGCCGGTAGTGATGGTTTCCGAGAATCTGGCTCGTGAAGAGTGGGGCACGCCTGCGAACGCCGTCGGAAAGAGGCTGCGCGAAGATCCACGCCTGCCGTGGCGCGAAGTGATCGGCGTAATTCAGGATGTGCGCGAGAAGGGCGTGCATGAGAATGCACCGGAAATCCTGTACTGGCCGCCACAGGTGGAGAATCTTTTTGGGCGTGGTCCGGCGCAGCCTGTGCGAACGGTAACGTTTGTGATTCGAAGCGAGCGCGCGGGGACGGAGAGTTTTCTGAGCGAGGTGCGTGCAGCGGTGTGGTCTGTGAATTCGAATTTGCCGGTGGCGTCGGTGCGGACGATGGGGGACGTGTATGGCAAATCGGTGGCGCGGACTTCCTTCACGCTGGTGATGCTGGCGATCGCGGGAGCGTTGGCGATGGCGCTGGGGATTATCGGCATCTACGGAGTGATTTCCTTCATCGTGTCACAGAGGAAGCGCGAGATTGGAATTCGGCTGGCGCTCGGGGCACAGCGCGGAGACGTTGTGCAAATGGTTTTGAGCCAGGGGGCAACAATGGCGCTGGTGGGAGTGGCGATCGGAATCATCGCCGCTTTGGGATTGACCCAGTTGATGTCGAGCTTGCTTTTTGGGGTGACACCGCGCGATCCGCTGACATTTGGGCTGGTTGCTGCGTTGCTTATGTTGGTCGCGCTTTTGGCGTGCTATGTGCCGGCCCGGCGCGCCATGAAAGTCGATCCAATGGTTGCGCTACGGTATGAGTAAAACATTGAGGACGAAAGGAACGGGAGATGGAAGGTGCTGCCTCGGAGTCAAGGGCTGGAAAGACTTTGGTTGGCAAACCGGCCGTCGACCCCGAGACAGCATGAGGTGTTGTGAAAATTCGGCCAACACCCGCTATTGCTCAGTAGGACGCGCGGGGGGAGCGGACGGTTACACACCAACGAAATGAAATTCACGAAAGGAGCAAGCAGACCGCTCCGGAAGGTGGGCCTAACAACACTGGTCAGCGGAGATGAGCATCGAACCAAGTCAGAGTGCGCTCGACTACGTCGCGGCGGTGCTTGGGATCTTTGAACATGTGGCCTTCGTGTGGGTACACGACAAGCTGGGTCTCGACGCCCAATGTTTTCAGGGCGTGCCAGAATTCGTAGGACTGCGGAGCGGGAACCTCGCCGTCGCTGTCGCCAACGAGGATGAGCGTGGGAGTTTTGGCGTGCTTGATAAAATTGATCGGGGAGCTTTTGGCGTAGACTTCGGGATCGTCATAGACGGACTTCCCGAAGAACGGAATCATCCACTGATCGATTAAATTTTCGCCGTAGTAGCTTTGCCAGTTTGAAAGGCCAGCGCCAGCCATGGCGGCTTTGAAGCGGTTGGTTTGTGTGACGGCCCACATGGTCATGTAGCCGCCGTAGCTCCAGCCACAAATGCCGAGGCGATTCGGGTCGATAGGGGCGGCGGCGATCGCTGCGTCAACGCTTGCCATGATGTCCTTGAAATCCCCGTAACCGAAATCCTTGACGTTGGCGCGTGTGAAGGCTTCGCCCTCGCCGAAGCTTCCGCGGGGGTTGGGTTGCAGCACAAAATAGCCCGCAGCGGCGAGGGGTGCCGTGTAGTCGAGCGAACTTGGCCACTCCGAGAGGACGGCCGCGCCCGGGCCGCCATGCACTCGAACTACGAGCGGATATTTTTTGGACGGATCGAAATCGTGCGGGTAGATGAGCCAGGCTTGGACGTTGAAGCTGCCATTTTTCAAACGGAGGCTTTTGGCTACGCCCCAACCGGCTTTGAGACCTTCGTTACGTTTGGTGATTTGCGTCCATTCACCAGTGGGGCCGGCCCAAACTTCGGGAGGGTCGCTGAACGAGCTGCGGATGACGGCGGAGGTTTCTCCGTCACGAGCTAAAGAAAGATTTACCCCCCAAGCGCCAGCGGTTAGCTGCCCGGCTTTGCGAAACAATTGGTTCTGAATGCCGTCAGCGACATTGATGGAAGCGAGGGCGGAATCGCCTTCTATGTACTCGCCGAAGACGATGTTTCCCTGCGACGTCCAGGTCAGCCAGCTTGCCGAAGCTTTCATCTCGGGAGTGATGTTTGTGGCGTCGCCGCCGATTGCGGGGATGGTGAAGATGTCTCCGCCGACGCTACCCTCGTCGCTCATTAAGCCGCTGATAAAGGCGATGCTCTGTCCGTCAGGAGACCACGCAGGATTGGCGATTTGAAGCGGCGGTTTGTAAATAGATTTCATCAGGCCGCTGGCGGCGTCGAGCGTGTAAAGCTCGGCGATAAACCAATTGTCGTCGCCATTGCCGAGCGCGGCGGTGGCGGCGAAGTGGCGGCTGTCGGGCGACCAATCGTATTCATAGACGTAGGTATCGGCGGGAGAAATTTGGCGAAACTTGCCGGTGGCGACGTCGACGAGGGCTAGACGCTGCTCGAAGAAAGAGTCTTTGATTTCGCCGGTCTCGGGAGTCTCGGCAACGAGCGGGCCTGCGGCGCGTGTGGCGTTTTCGGTGAAAAGGAGGGCGATGGTTTTGCCGTCAGGCGACCAGCCGGGCGTCGACAGGAAGCCTTTGACTTGGGTCAGTTTACGCGCGGAGTCCCCTGGCCCCCCGGCGTCCATTACATAAAGTTGAAGCTGCCCTGTTTTCGCTGCGTCGGAGAGAAACGCGATTTTCTTGCTGTCGGGCGACCAAGCGACACTGCCTTCGGCATGGATGGCGTCATTGGGACTGGCGCTGATGCGCTTCGGCGGAGTTTTCGTTTCAAGATCCCGGACGAAGATTGCCGTGTCGCCGGTGGAGACGCCATGTTTTGTGATGACGTCTTCGACCCAGGCCACTTTCTTGCCGTTCGGAGAGATGGCGGCTTGTTCAAAGCGATGCGTGGCAGAGAGAAGATTGATGACGTCCTCTGCGGGGAGAGAGGGTTTCGGCTTCGTGGCGGCGGCGAGACGCGCTTCGGCGGATTGTTGCGAGCCGCTGGTCTCTTGCGCGGAGGCCCGCTGCGGCGCGGAAAAAAGGACCAGTGCAGCCGCGGCAGTGGCAAGTCGCGGTAGAAGACGAGTCATATTGAGTCCTCATAACAGCTTTAGTGCGGTGCGCGAGTACCATAATGCGCTCGGCGGCGGGCCGCAAGTGTTGGTTCGCGGATTGTTCCGTCGAGGAACTCCATTCAAGAATGGGCCGAAAAGAGTTTTATTACCATTGCATATGGGTGCGAGCGAACACAGAGTTCGAGATTTGTCGGCCGGCGAAATCGCAAAGAATCAGTTCGCCCGAGGTGACTGCAGCCGGGTAATCCCGGAGCATTTCCTGCAAGTAGGAATGAAGTTGAGCAGCCTGGGCTGTGGTTTGGCCGCGAGTGACGACCGTTGTGTAGGTGTTCAGAAGAACGAACGCCGGGGAAGGCGAGAGAAGTTTGCGGCATTGGCGGAGCAAGGCGGGCAAAGATTCTTCCACCTTCCAGATTTCGCGCTTGGGGCCGCGGCCAAAACGAGGCGGATCAAGGATGAGGCCATCGTAGGTGCGGCCCCGGCGGACTTCGCGCGCGACGAAGGATTGAGCGTCGTCGACGAGCCAGCGGATGGGACGATCTTCGAGTTGCGACAACGACTGATTTTCGCGAGCCCACTTGATGGCTTTGCGAGACGCGTCGACATGCGTGACGTGAGCTCCCGCAGCGGCGCACGCCAGAGTGGCGAGACCGGTGTACCCGAAGAGTGACAAAATTCTTGGAGGAGTAGCGGCTGACGCTATGAGCGAGGCGAGCCAATCCCAGTGGCTGGCTTGATCGGGAAAGACACCGACATGCCCGGAAGGCGTCGGCTCAACCCAAAAAGAAAGATTCTCGCGGCGCATTTGCCAGCGCGTAGGAACGGACTGAGCAAATTTCCACTCGCCATTTTTTGAACGAGACAACTGAACGAAGCTGCCGTGAGCCTCAGTCCAGGATTTTTCCGTCAGGGAAACCGACCAATCAGCTTGCGGTTCCGGGCGAATCAGCGTAACCGCTCCGAAGCGCTCGAGTTTACGGCCCGAGCCGGAGTCGAGAAGTTCGTAATCGGTCCAGACGGGCGAAAGCGTTTCGAGTTTTGGAAGCAATGGATGTTTCACGACGATTTCATTTGCGAAAGTAATTATGCGACAAGTTGACGGTTTCAAGGAGCAGCCAAGCAAGCGGATTTCTTGACCCTGCGCGCGGCGGTCGACTACACTTGTAAATTCGAGACCTGTCGCTCACGCGGCTTGACGGCTGCTTTGTGTTCACAGGAAGAACCGGCCCCAGCGCTCAGAGCCTGGGACCGCGCAACTAAAGGGGGAGTGCTTTGCCAAAGCGCACATTTCAACCGCGGAAGCGACGCCGCGCGAAGACGCACGGATTCCGCTCGCGCATGAAGACCGTAGGCGGCCGCAAAGTCTTGGCGGCGCGCCGCAAGAAGGGACGCCATCGCCTTACGCCCGAATAGTCCCGGGCGGCTGGAATTTCCGCGCGAGGCGCGGCTGGTGCGGCGCGGCGAATTCGATGCCGTGTACCGCGCCGGGAAGCGCCGCTCGAGTTCCCACTTCACAGTTTTCTTTCGCGCCAACCAATTGCCGCTGAGCCGCTTCGGTTTCAGCATAAAGAAAGCACTGGGCGGCGCGGTGGTACGCAACCGTATCCGGCGGCCCATTCGAGAGATTGTCCGTTGCCATCGCGCAGAGATACCCGCGGGATGGGACTTTGTGATTCATCCGAAGAGCAGCGTCGGACGAGCGGAATTTACTGAATTGGCGGCGGACTTGCTCCGGCTAATGAAAAGCGTGTGAAATTAGGCATGAACACTGAGCGCGAAAACGAAGAAGAAAAAGACAGACTGAAGTCTTGCCCACTGACGGGGGGCGAAGCTGAGTATCACTCGGCTTCGGTGAAAGCTGCTCTGGCCGCGCTGCGTATTTATAAAGTGTACTTGTCGGCGCACATGCCTGGCGGTTGCCGATTTGACCCCACCTGCTCGGTGTATGCCTATCAGGCTATTGAGAGGTTTGGAGTGATGCGGGGAACCTGGCTGGGGTTGAAGCGGCTGCTGCGGTGCCACCCGCTGTCGCGCAAGTTTGGTTACGATCCGGTTCCGGAAAAAATGGAAGCTGAAACAGCAAAGACGGGCGATGTAGCGCGGGACGCGGACCAAGGTGGCGCCTCTCCCAGAGAGGCCCATTCGTGAGCGAGCCGGAGAAGAAAAAAGATCTTTCCACGGAGATGCGCATTCTGATCGCCTCGATTCTTTCGATGGCGGTGATTCTGCTGTGGGTCAAATTTTTTGCGCCAAAACCGCCTGCGCACTTACCGCAATCTAACAAACCAGCGGTAACCGTGCCAGCGGGGAATGGCGCGTCGGGATCGGCTTCGCCAGCCGCCAGCGGAACGGCGCAGAACGCTGTCAATGACGCACCGGCGGGGACAAACGCGACCGCGATTGCGCCGACACCTGCGGTGGTCGTGCCAATAAAGGTGGACTCGCAAGAGCGCACGATTGTGGTGGAAGATGCGCTGTATCGCGTGGAGATTTCAAACCGCGGCGGCGTGGTGAAGAGCTGGCAACTTAAGAAATATAAGGATGATGCAAAACCTCCGCGCGTACTGGACGTGGTGCACCCGGAAGCGTCGGCCCAAGTTGGCGGATGGCCGTTCTCCGTGGTGCTGGAAGATCCGCAGCTTGAAGCGCAGGCGAATTTGGGATTGTACGTGGCCGAGGTTCGCCCTCTGCCCGGGCCAAATACAGGAGATGGTGCATCGCACTTCGCAGTTCCTACCGGCAAAGCTCTCGAAGCTCCAGCGTCATTGCAGTTTACCTGGAGCGATGGACACCTCGAAGTCACAAAGAGTTTTCAATTCGATCATTCCTATGTGATGCGCGTGGAAACATCCGTCAAGCTCAACGGGACGCCGCTGCCGGCTGGCTTGGCGTGGTTGGGAGGTTTCGGCGACTTGACGGTGCACGATCCGGCGCCAGTCGAGTCGGTTTACACGTTTTACGGCGAAAACGGCTCGCTAAGCACACTAGCTTACAAAAAACTTGAAGGGCCTGAAAAGTGGGGTCCCGGTCTTTGGATGGGAGGTAAGGATTACGCGGGGATAGAGGACCGGTACTTTGCCGCGGCGTTTCTGCCCACTAAAGAGCCGGCGCCGGGTTCGATTGAAACGCGCTACTGGAAGGTAATGCATACAGTACAGGGAGCGGACGGGAAAGAAGAGCAAGAGTCGATTTCGGAAGTAGCAGCGGCCACTACGGCGAAGCCGCTGGCGATGCGCGTGTACGTTGGGCCGAAAGACTACGACATTTTGAAGGCGTTGAAGCCGCCGCTGCAGGCGCTGGTCAATTTCGGGTGGCTGGATATTATCGCGGACCCGCTGTTTCACGGACTGAAGTGGATCCAAAAGTACGTGCCAAACTGGGGCTGGGCGATTGTGGTGCTCACGCTCGTCATCAACATGCTGCTCTTCCCATTGCGCATATCGAGCTACAAAACGACGCTGAAGATGCAGCGCGTGGCGCCGGAAATCAAGCAGATTCAGGACCGCTTCAAGAAGTACAAGATGAACGACCCGAAAAAGCAGGAGATGAACAAGGAGGTTATGGCGGTCTACAGCCGCGAAGGAATAAACCCCGTGGGCGGCTGCATTCCGCAACTCCTGCAGATGCCGATCTGGTATGGCCTGTACCGCGCGCTGCAAGGAACGATTGAATTGCGGCACGCGCCGTGGTTCGGCTGGATCACAGACCTATCTGCCAAGGATCCTTATTATATCTTGCCGGTCTTGATGGGCGTCTCGATGTACTTGGCTTCGAAAATGACGCCCATGCCGGCGACAGACCCGCAACAGCAGAAAATGATGAAAATCATGCCCATTGGAATGGCGGGACTTTTCATGATTATTCCTTATCCGAGCGGGCTCGCAGTGTATATTCTGACCAGCGGTGTGGTGGGTATCGGGCAACAGTGGTACCTGAATCGCAAGCATCCGCCGATTACGCCGGCGAAGCAGTTGCCGCGCGGCAAGAAATCTTAGAGAGATCGCTACAAACAGTTAAGCAAGACCGCAGGTTTTACGGAGGCGCATGGCACAGGAGCTTATCCGGGAAGGCCGTCTCGACCGCCAGGCGGCCGCGGGGGCGTTGCGGCAGTTTCTGGACGAGATTGTGCGCGTGTCGGGGCTGGACTTGAAGGTGCAAGTGCGGGCGGTGGATTCGTCTGGGGCTGACGCTTCCGGTGACGCGGAAGTGATCGCTGATCTCGACGGGCGTGACAAAGAGATATTGCTGGAGCGCAACGGAGAAGTTTTGAAGGCGATCGAGCACCTGGCTTTTCGCGCGCTGCGATTGGAACCCACCTACCACGAAAAAATTCATCTCGATAGCGGCGGCTACCGCGCCCTCCGCTTTGAAGAACTGCGCATGACGGCACGGGTGGCGGCGGAACGCGTGCAGAGTTCTCAGCAGCCGTTCCGGCTTAATCCGATGTCGTCGCGCGAGCGGCGGATTGTCCACCTGGCGTTGAAGGAAATGCCTGGAGTGCGCACCGAGAGCGTGGGTATGGGCGAAGAGCGTCAGGTAGTGATTCATCCTGCCAAAGCGAAGTGAATTCGCAACGTGGCGAATTGTGAAGAGGCGGGATTCTAGACGAAAGGCCAATTGCATTGAACGTTTGAGTGAAGAGTCGCTCGTGGAGTACACCATGCCTTCGATCGAGCCTGAATCGGAAGACGTCGCAAAGCTCTGTCATATTGCCAACGAATTTGCTGAAGGGTTCAACACAGGCGATGTGGACCGCATCATGCGCTTCTACGGAGATACTTATGTGGACATCAATCTTCGTAATCCAGTTCAATCCCACCAGGAGCGCCGGGAGTACTATTCCCAGGTGATGCGGAAAGGCGGCTTTAAGGTACAGGTGCAACCTGAAGAAATCCTCGTCCGGGGAGAATTTGCATTTATCCGCGGAACAATCGAACTTACATCGGGTTCGGCGTTCGGCGATTCCGCCCGCAAAGAGCTTCGGTACCTGGAAATCGCCGAACGGCAAGAGGACGGCTCCTGGCAGGTCATGTGGGGCATGGACGGACCCGTCCAAGGGTACACACCGTCTCCAAAATGACGAGAGTGCCGAGCAGCTGGTAGTGTCCTAATTTGATTTGCTCATTGTCTAGCTGCAGCATTTCCGTGCTCCGTTGCAGTATTTGAGACTTGGAAGTCTGCCTCATTCCTGCTTTCGCGGCGCCGCCCATCGGTCGACAGATTGCTCACTCTCACCGCCTTCAACCAGAGCGACCTCGTCATCCGTCAATCCGTAGAGCTGGTAGACGAGTTGATCGATGTGTTGGTCCGTGGCCTCGATCTGGCGCTGCAATATGCCCTTTTGCGCGGCAGATTTCACGGTGGAAAGCTGCTTGTTCAGCTGGAGCATCGAATCAACTAGCGTCGCCATGCGGTCATATTGTGCTTTCTCGGCGCGGTCGGACAGGTTGATGGGGCGAACGGGAAGTTGGGCTACGTTGGTTTTCTTGACCTCAGCAAGGGCTTCGCCCACTTCAGGGTTCAGCGTGTGGTAGCACCAGTTCATCAGCCTGGAATTGATAACGCCGAGCAAGTAGCTGAGAGATGGGGTCTCAGCGCGCGGCACAAGCACGTGCATGTTGTTTAGACAAAGCAACTGTGCCGTGTCCAACGCTGCAATTAGGCTGTCGCCTGTTTGTCGCATGAAGATCTTCGCAGGCGCGTCAAAGTTTGCTGCTGGCCTTGGTTCGGCCAGCCATGGTCCGTAACGGAGGAATCTAACTTCGGCGGGGGAAATCTTGTAGCGCCCGATGTCTGTACCGCGGAGATATCTTCGGTGTTGAAGGGTAGCTCGTCTGTTGCTGTCGAATGGTCGCTCCTCGACCGTCCGCCTTGTTTGAGGCGGCATTCCTTTTCCAACTTGATAGGGCTTGATGCCAACGTTAATGTCGCAGTAAGACTCGAGCCTCCGGCTAATCTTCCTGCACTTGGCAGCAAGGGCTTCCTCACTCTCCGAAGTGAAAATGTTGATGACGCCGCCATTCAGATCTCGCCATTTTTGCTGCTGGTGCCGGAGAACCTGCAGTTCCTTGCAGGGTTTGCCGGAGGTGAACGCGTTAAGAGTATCCGCCACAGTCACTGTAGCCTCCCAACGGCTAGGTTTAGCCTTCTGTAAAAGGACTATCTCAGTGTCCACGACTACCTTGGAAAAAACGGCGAACTTGAAATGGACGATCTCCCGGACTCGGGTCGTTTCCGTCACAAAGCGTCGTATCGAGTCTTGAAGAAGGTTCGTCAGCCAAGGGTTAGGGATAATCATTCCGTAAAAGGCCCCCTCTTTCAATACGTCGCGGATGGCCTTTTCGAGGAACAGCAGGTAGCTGTCAAGTTGGTAGGTCTGGTTCGGGTAATGTCCTGCCAGATAGTCCTTGTCATTCTCGTAGAGGTAGGCTCCGTATGGCGGATTACCAATGACCGCGTCAAATCCCCCTGCCTTCATCGCATCAGGGAAACCTTGGTTCCAGTCGAATGCGTTCACGCGCTTCATTTCTTCAGGATCAGCAAATAGCTTGCGAGTAAAATAGTCAGAACCGATTAGGGAATTACCGCACTTAATGTTTTCCGCCAAGTTGGGCAGGGCTCGGTCGCCGAACGCAAGTTGGCTCAAGGAAAGACTCTGGTCGGTCTCACCTTCTAGGACCTTAAGTAGAAGAGAAAGCTTAGTCACTTCAACTGCCTGTTGGTCAATATCCACGCCGAATATGTGGGTCGTGAGAATTCGCTTTCGTTCTTCAATGGTAAGCCGCCAGTGACTATTGCGTGAGTCTTTGTAAACGGCCTTCTTGAAATTTTCCGGTCTGTGTTCAGCGTACCAGTGTAGGCAGTAGTCGAGAACGCAGCGGTATGCGCCTAACAGAAACGAGCCGCTTCCGCATGCCATGTCTAGGACGCGGAACGGAGACTTGTCCGCGTTCCCGACCAGTTGCGCTGGACTCCGCCCTTCAAGCTGCCTAGCGATGGTTTGCCTTACGATGTAGTCGACGATGTAGGCCGGAGTATAGTAGACACCTCCGGCTTTGCGTACTTCGGGTTTTTCCTCTATCTTGGCCTGATGTCCGGCCGTGAGCCGAATCACCTTGCCCAAGAACCGCTCATAAACGGTCCCAAGAATTTCGACAGGCATTACGCCGAACTGATAGGGCGAGCCGTGAGAGAAATAGAGGCTTTGAAGAATGGGCTTGAAGATTTTGTCGTCTACCGCCAACTTTGGTGTGATCCGGTCGGGTTCCTCGGATATACCGCTTTCCTTCTGGAAGTGGAACAGCCCCGAATTGTATTTTTGGTCAGCCCGCCGAGACAGGTCGTGCATGAAGCGGGAGTAGATGTCGGGCCGTTCGCAAAGCTTCAGAAGCTGCTCGTAAGGCTCCAGCCCGCGGTCTTCCGCCATGCGGAGAAACACCACACGATCGATCGTCAGTTGAACAGCCGCGTTGAGGTCATCCAAGGAGAGATTCTTGTTCCGAAGGGCGATGTTCCCTGCCAGCGCGAGCCGCCAGCCCTCCATTTCCTTCAGAAACTCCTCGTCTACTTCGGACGTGCCGCGCTTTCGCTTGGAAGCCGCGTATTGGTCAAAGGCTCCCGACCAAACGGCGTCGCGCGAAAACACGTCCCATAATTCGCGCCAGCGGTCGGGATATTCCTCGAAGTGGAAATACTGAATGCGCGCGTGGCTCGCCTTCTCACTGGGGCGAGGCCGCATAGTGCAGTCGTAAATTGCAAGTTCCTCAAAGTCCGTGAGAATGGATAGCGCGAGTTTGGCGCTCCAACCGTAGCGGCGAAGCTGGAACGCAGGGGCAGGGTCCGCACCGATATTAACGCCACACTTTTTGGCCTCAGCGTAAAACTTCGGCAGGGAGCCAACGCGGAAGGTGTAGTCCGGGGCCTTCTGTTGCCCTTCGACCTCGAGACTGTCTTCGGGAATCACTTCCCGGTACTGCGGCGCAGTCATGGACTTGTTGCCGACGTCCCACCCGAGGGCTTCAAAGAGAGGGTCGATTAGTGACTGGCGGATGTGGGCTTCTTTGACGCCGGGTGCGAGAAACGCTTGGCGATTTGTTGCGAAGTAGCGACACAGCTTCGTGACTACTTCTTTGCCTTGGTCAGCAGTCTTCGCTGGAGGTGCATCCATGCGACGTTGATTCTACTCGGATTCGCCCAAATTAGGACAACACCGAGCAGCCAGCTTCCGACAACGGCCTAATCCCGTTCCCATCCCTGCGAAATGACGTTGCCCGATAGGTCCATTTTCACGCGGTAAGTGAAGGCCGCGCGGCTACCCCTGCGCAATTGTTGGAACCTGATGTCGGAAATTTCGACGACCGCATCGCCGCCTTCCTTGTGAAAACGCACGACCGGGAAACGCGCAAACCACAATACTTCCTGAACTTCGGGCAGGCGCTTGGCGGTGTCGATGTATCGATTGGGGAAAGCGTCCGGATAATAGCGGTGTTCGATTGTTTGCGGGGAGGCAGGTTGGCCGAGATCAAGTTGAACTTCGAAAACGCCTTGCGGTGTGTTGACGAGACCATTCCAATGCCAGATGGATGGTGGGAGCGGCAAAGCGCCGAGGGATTCTACCTTCAGTTGAAAGATGGAGACGAACTGCTCGACACGCTCAAGAGCGATGTGGTGAGCATAAGAAGCCGCGCCAATGTAAACGATTGCGGCGGCAAGTCCTGCCCGGTTCCATGTAGCGTAACGAACGCGCAGTCCCTTGCCGCCAACCGTCGGCAGGAGAAAGAACGCGGCAATCAGCAGGATGACGATCACGGCAGTTTGTGCAGAAATCGGCGCGCCGACATTTTGCAATAATGCCGCGACGCCAAGCGACGCCAGCGAGAGCACGGACCACATAATGATGGCGCGGTTTTTCAGCCCTTCGGGCTGGCGATAGACCCAGGCGAGGATTTGCGGGCAGAGGAGAAGCGCGGTGAACGTAATGTCAATGATGAAAAGAAGATCCCACGCGGGACGCGACCATCTAACTGGCGACCAAATCATCGTGCCGAAAGATGTGGCCAGGTCGAGAAAAATGTGGCTGAGAATGCCCACGGCATAAATCCCGGCCAAAGCGGCGAACGAAGGCGCATCCCACTTGCGCCAGCGCGCGAACCACCGCGTGAGAGCGGCGAGCGCGAGAGCGAAAAACGGCATGCAAACGAGGGAATGCGTAAGGCTGCGATGCCATGTCAGGATGAGCATCGGATTGCTCGAGAAAAATTCGCGGAACATGTCCGAGTCGGGGAAAATCGCTCCGAGCATCAGCGCCCAGGTGACCATGCGGGCGCGATTCATGGGGCGCGAGGCGAACATGTCTTCGCCGCCGAAGACTGCTTTGCCAATCAGTGCGCCGGCGATTCCGTGTGTGATCGTGTCCATTCGTTTGGCCTAGCCGATTCCATCATGGTCAGCCGCGGCGTTTTCTTTGAAGATGCCGCGAGAAGAATCCACAGTTTTATAGCACCTTGATCAATGGAGATGCTTTGGCGATCACGCGGCCAACGCCATGTGCGGAAACGCCGTGGCGCGCGAACGCGGCTAACGCCGAATCCGCGTGAGCGGCGTCGATGGCCACCAGAAACCCGCCGGACGTTTGCGGGTCGAAGAGCAAATCTTGATATTCAGAGGAGACACTCGGTTCGAATTCGGCGCACTCCCCGATAAAGGCACGATTGTTCTTGAGTCCGCCGGAAAGGTGGCCCTCGCTGGCCGCTTCGACCGCGCCCGGAAAATACGAGAAGGCAGTGTGATCGAACTCGAAAGAGACGGGCTGCAACCCGTGGGCTGGGTCGCCAAGCGCCATTTCGCGAGCGTGGCCGAGCAGGCTGAACCCGGTTACGTCGGTCACAGCGTGTATGGGCTGCGCGGGTTGCGCCTTGTCTTCGATTTCGTGCAGGGCAGTAGCGGCCGCGGCGTTGAGAGTGCTCATCGCGGAAACGGCGGCAGCGAGCGATTCCGGTGAGGCGCGGTCCTTTTTCAGGGCCGTCGTGATGACGCCGGTTCCGAGCGGCTTGGTGAAGAGAAGCGCGTCGCCGGGCTTGGCACCGACGTTGCGCCAAATGCGATGCGGGTCGATTGTGCCGGTAACCGCATAACCGAAAAGCATGTCTTCATTGCGGATCGAGTGGCCACCGATGACGCTGCACTTTGCTTCGTTCATTTTGGCCAAGCCTCCGCGAATAATCCGCTCTAGGATTTCCGGGTCGCCCTTTTCAGGAAAACCGACGATGGACAGGGAGGTCACCGGCCGGCCACCCATGGCATAGACGTCGCTCAGCGAGTTGGCAGCGGCGATCTGTCCAAAGAGAAATGGGTCGTCGACGATGGGCGTGAAAAAATCTACCGTTTGCACGAGCGCGAGATTTTCGCCAAGGAGATAAATTCCGGCGTCATCGTTCGTATCGAAACCCACGAGAACGTTCGGATCCGTTTGCCGCGGGAGTTTGCGCAACACAGCCTCGAGCGTCGCCGGATTCAGTTTCGCCGCGCAGCCGGCTGCTTTTGCCATCGATGTGAGTTTTACCGGTGTCGCCAAGATACACCTCGCTGGTTCAGCCAAACATTATAACGATGCGACAGACTCCATGGGGGTGATACCAGAAATTTTGTAGAAATGTACAGTTGCGAAAAGTTGCGCTGCGAGGTGGAACGTGGTTTCATCGCCGGATGCCTTGGGACTTCTGGCTGATCTTCTTTGTGCTTGGCGTGCTCCTGCCCTGGCGCGGGCACGTCCGATTAAGAAAGATGCTCGCGATTCCGCGGATGGGCACGCCAGAACGTCTGGCGCTCTATTTCTCAACGATCGCGTTTCAATGGTTGGCAGCGGCGCTGACGGCATGGCGAGCATGGGCACGCGGGTTGACGTTCGAAGAATTGGGTTTCGTCGTTCACGGCCGCGCAAGGATCTTTCTAGCGGCAATTGTCGGCGCCGCGACTCTGGGTGGACTGCAGTGGCTCAATCTGCGGCGCATGGGGCGATCCTCGGGAAAAGCGCGGAGCTTCATGCAAGCCCTTGCCGAGCGAATTCTGCCTCAATCGAGAGCGGAGTTGCTTCCCTTTCTGGCGCTGGCCGTGACGGCAGGGCTATGCGAGGAGTTTCTATACCGGGGATTTGCAATGGCAGCCTTGACGCGGGCGGGGCTTCCGATTTGGAGCGTCATCCTTCTGTCCTCGGTTCTATTTGCGATGGCGCACCTTTATCAAAGGCGCGGTGGGATTGTGAGCACACTGGTCATCGGCACAGTGTTCGGAACGGCGCGAATCGCGTACGATGGGCTGGTGCCGGTGATTCTTTGGCATACGGCGGTCGATGCAGTGGCAGGATTGGCGGGCCCGAAGTACCTATTGAAACAGGTACCAGCAACGAACCAAGAGGAAATTCACAGCTCGACAGGACTATAGTTACTCTAATGACAACACCTAACCCAGAGGTGCTTTCGGCGGAGACCATTCTCCGCGCATCCAGCGAATTCCAGTTGAATCTAAGTGAGCAACAAGTCATTTATATTCAACAGTATATGAAGCTACTGCTAACCTGGAATGAAAAAATAAATCTAACCGCCATCCGCGATCCCCTGGAGATACTATATCGTCATTTCTGCGAGTGCATGTATGCGGCGATTGCGGTGCCTGTGGAAAACGGTCGGCTCGCCGACGTTGGCTCGGGAGCGGGATTCCCGGGGATCCCGCTGAAAATCATGCGTCCGGAGTTGCAGGTCTTCCTCATCGAATCGAACATGAAGAAGGCCACGTTCCTCGCGGAAGTGCTTAGGAATATTGAACTTCCCGGCACTCGGGTGCTCGTAAGCCGATATGAGGAGCTCGGAGAAGAGGTGGCTCCGCTCGATTACGTGTGCTCGAGAGCGCTCGGTGATTTCGAGCCATTCTTGACCTGGGCCGCTTCGGAACGCATTGCAACTAAACAAGTTATCCTTTGGATCGGGGGGCGAGACCTGGACCAAGCTCGCAGCAGTCAAGGATGGGAGTGGCTCGAACCGATCGTGGTGCCCCACTCGCTGCGGCGTTACCTGCTTGTGGGGACGAGAACGAGCGAGAATGTCGGCGCAACGACTTGAAAGAAAAAGACTTATACTCCTCCCCGGAAGGATCTGGTTTCTGAGGACTTCAACACCCGGCGATTTAGTTGGGGTGCAGAGGCAAGAAAGGCCTTACAAGATAATTTCGGCGTTGGGATCTAGGTCGGGTCGTTGCATTCGCGCGACGGGGAAATAGACCTTCGACGCGTATCATCAGAAAATCGTGACGTGATACGAGAGGGACGCGCTGCACTACGGAATGGAAGCTGTTCTGTATGCGATAGAGAAATAAAGCAGTTAGAAGTTGCCTCGCCGACGAAATCTCTCCCGCAACGGGCATGAACCGGAATTTGATCGGGCCGTATCTCCTCCCGCCGAGACGAGCGTTCCACGTGGAACATGGTGGAATTCAGGGCCTCCCTAGAAATGCCAGAGTGGGATTTAATTCGGAAGAGGAAATTGCCCGAGAAGTTCCATATTTCGTTCCATGCTAACCAACCGCCTCGGTCATCCTCTCTACCGGGGAAGCCGGGATGCCCTAACTTGCGCCTCATATTTCCACGTGGAACGCTAGGCTCGGAGCCACGGTGACCGATGGCTGTTCCACGTGGAACAGTCCCGACCGCCGCCAACAGTTCCAGGGACGTTCCACGTGAAACAAGTTGCATCCCATGCTTGATTCTGGTAACTTTCCGCGACTCGGGGGTCTCGTTGGCGCGGATTATCGCGGTTGCAAACCAAAAGGGTGGGGTTGGAAAGACAACCACTGCGGTGAACTTGGCGGCTTGCCTCGCTGCCTCCGAACAACCGACTCTGCTGGTCGACTGCGATTCTCAGGCCAATGCCACGGCCGCCGTCGGATTTCCCAAAGATCCGTCCCGAAGAACCCTCTACCACTGCCTCATTCTGAACGAGCCCTTCGACAAAATCGTTCAAAAATCGCAAGTGGAAGGCTTGGATGTCGTCCCCGCCGACAAAAACCTTGCCGGTGCCGCAGTTGAGCTAGTCTTAGCCGAGAATCGCGAATATAAGCTTCAAGCCCTGCTAAACCAGATCCGCGACCGGTACAAATTCATTGTGCTGGATTGTCCTCCCGCTCTCGACTTATTGACTTTGAATGGCCTTGTCGCGGCCAGCGCTGTACTCGTGCCCATACAATGCGAGTATCTGGCCTTGGAAGGCGTCTCCGAATTGCTGGATACTCTGATGCGAATCCGCCGTACCCTGAATCCCAGCCTCGAGATCGAGGGCATCCTGTTGACGATGTACGACGAAAGAACCACCCTGTCGCGCCAGGTTGCGACCGATTTACGCAGCTTTTTCGGCACGCAAGTATTTCAGAGTGTTATTCCGCGCAACGTGCGCCTTGCCGAAGCGCCAAGCTTTGGGAAACCAATCATTTTCTACGACATTCACAGCAAAGGGGCGGAGGGCTACACCCAGCTCGCCCAGGAGGTCATTGCCAATGCCGCGAAACGCACTGGGACGGGGGCTAGGAGCGCTCATTCGGGAGCCTGAACCACAGGTTTCCGCCCCGTCAGCACCAGCTCAACCCCATGCCGCAAGCCCCGCAGCAGCTGCAACTGCGGCTGCGCCGGCACGCGAAGCCGCTCTCGGAGGACCGCACCAGATCGATATCGATTTGATTGAGCCCAGCCCTTATCAGCCCCGGACTCGATTCCGCGAAGAGGCGCTCGATGAACTCGCCCGCTCTATCAAATCCAGCGGCATCATCCAGCCCTTGGTCCTGCGGCCAATTGGCAATCGTTTCCAGTTGATTGCCGGCGAGCGGCGCTGGCGGGCTGCGCAACGGGCTGGCTTGACGAAAGTTTCCGCCATCGTCCGGCAAGTGCCCGACGAGCTAGCGCTGGAAATGACGTTGGTCGAAAACATCCAGCGCGAGGATTTGAACGCCATCGAGGCGGCGCGAGCGTTTGAGAGATTAATGGACGAGTTCCAGCTTACACAGGAAGCGGTAGCCGAACGAACCGGCAAAGACCGTGCAACCGTAGCCAACTCGATTCGGTTGTTAAAGCTTGAACCCACAATCCAGGATTGGATTGAGGAAGGCAAATTGACTGCGGGACACGGTCGAGCCTTGCTGGCCGTGGCCGATTCGCCGCTGAGAATGCGTTACGCGCAACGAGCTTCGCGCGGCGGATTAACGGTACGCCAAATCGAGCGGCTAGCTTCGCGACGGTCGCGCAACGCTGGTGCCGTCGCGGAAATTCACCTCGACGCTAACATTCGAGCCGCGATCGACGAACTGCAACGCCATCTGGGAACCAAAGTGATCCTTCGCCAAAAAACGAAAATGCATCCCGGCCAGCTCGTGCTGGAATACTACGACGACGCGCAGCTCATGGGAATTTACGACCGATTGATGAAATAGCCTAGCCGCCCTCTGAAAATCGTCACTGTCCTCTCGTTCCACCGTATCGTTTGGACAACTCCTCGCGTCCGATGCGTTGACTTGTGCGCAACCGACGTTAAAGTAAGAGAGTCTCTAGGAGAAATGTCATGCCTTGGAAGTGGCCCGGTTCTTCAAAAAATGGAGTAAGCGAAGAGTGGACCGGATTCATCGATCAGGGCGTAACCCTCGAGGGGACGCTGCAGCTCACCGGAACCTTTCGCATTGACGGCAACGTGAAGGGCAACATCATTTCCGAGCAAACGGTCGTACTCGGCGATGGCGCCAAGGTCGAAGGTCAAATCGAAGGCAACCGCGTGGTGATCTCCGGACGGTTCGATGGCGTCATTTTCGCAAAAGGGCGCGTCGAGATTCAGGCGAAAGGCGTAGTCACGGGAGAAGTTCATTCGCCGTGCATGGTCATTGATCCCGGCGGGATCTTTGACGGCCGCTGCCACATGCTGGCGTCTTCAGATGCGGCCTCCGGAGTGACGATCCCCATTCGAGCTGTAGGCCAGACATAGGGTGCGGCAGACGTCATGCGATCCTCCTAGATCTCTTCAGGCGGCAATACACTCCCGGGCCACCTATCTTTATAATTACTAATAGATACACAATAATCTGCCAGTGCGGGCCCGCCTGCCATTTAGGCTTACCCCGCGTGGGCGGCCGACAGCGCGGGCTTAGTCGGCCAACCGGAAACCTGAAATCCACATGCACGGTTTCCACGTTAATCAGGCCCTAAGTTAGATCGTTTTGGACAACCCGACGTAAGGCCAGAGTAATTAAGGCAATCAACGAGTGCTACGCTAAGTTCCGCGACGATGGTCCCGCGAACTCACACCCTCACCCATCCGGCATCCGCAACAACGCTAGATTCCCCGCCCAATTGGAAGAGGCTCGACGGCGTAGACGTCCTGCGTGGGCTGGCAATATTCTTTGTCGTGCTGAACCACGTTCACATGCGCTTGGCGATCGCAGGCATTCCGTACGTCTCCGATACTTACAAACCGTTGATTGGGTGTCTGGTTTGGAACGGACAATTTGGAGTTCAAATATTTTTCGCGGTGTCAGGTTTTCTGATTACGTCCACGTCGCTGCGACGCTGGGGCGTGCTCTCGAACCTTAGCCTCCGGGACTTTTATCGACTGCGTATTGCACGTATTGTGCCGATGCTTCTGGCGCTGCTCGGCGTCTTGACAGCTTTGCACTACGCAAATGTCTCGCCCTTCGTCGTTCCCGAAAAATCGGGTGGTATTGGCCGCGCATTGTTCGCTGCGCTAACGCTCCACGTAAATTTGTTGCAGGCGCACCGCGGTTGGCTTCCCGCCAATTGGGGCGTTCTCTGGTCACTATCTGTTGAAGAATTGTTTTACCTGTTCTTCCCGCTGTTGGCGCGGTTTCTTGGGCGGACGAAAGTTTTTTCGGTTGTTCTTTTTGGTTTCGTCGCGCTGGGTCCTTTCGCGCGCACAATATTTGCGCATGGTAATCAAATATGGGAGGAGCAATCGTATCTGGGTGGTATGGATGCGATCGCTCTCGGTTGTCTGACCGCGCTGCTCGTCTGTCGCGTTCGCTGGTCGCGCACCAGCCTGCGTGTGATTGCCTTCGCAGGTGCAACGTTGATCGTATCCATTCTTGTGGGTTTGCGGCTGGTTTACGTGCCGCTTATCACAAAGCCCGGTCTAGATATGACGATCATCGCGCTGGGAACTTGCATGGTGATGATTGCAGCCGCGCAAACGCAGTGGAAAGGTCCTCGTTTGCTCGCGCCTCTGCTCCGTCTGGGGCGGTGCAGTTACGAGGTGTATTTGACTCACATGTTTGTCGTCTTTCTATTCTTTGCGATTTTTGTGAAGCTCGGAAGTCCAATCTGGTCTGTCCCGTTGCTCTTCGTCGTCACGGTTGTCGTTGCAGCCGCGACGGGAGATCTCGTCGCGCGCTTTTTCTCGGAACCGCTCAATCGCAGGCTGCGCGAACGTTGGAGCGATGGCCGCCGACAAGTCGCCAGC
>JBARCY010000339.1:0-7805 GCA_049794595.1 Candidatus Acidiferrum sp. | reverse complement strand
CCGATGGTGGCCAGGGCTTCGCCGTCATGACCAATTCCGATTCCGGCGGCGAACTGACCGAAGAAATCTATCGCGCCGTCGCCAAGGAATACGCCTGGCCCGATTTCCATCCCACCGAGCACGCGCTCCTCAAAATGAATCCCGCGCAATTCGCTGCCTACGCGGGTGTCTACGAAATCGAAGGCGTCGGCAAGCTAACCGTCACCATAAAAGACAGCATGCCCTACATCCAAGCCGACCCTCTCGGCCCCGATCCCATCGAACTCCTCCCCGACTCCTCCACCCAATTCTTCATCCTCTCCAGCGACATCACCTTCACCTTCCAAAAAGACGCCAATGGCGCCGTCACCGGCCTAATCCTCCACGCCGGCCCACAAACCTTCCAAGCCAACAAAATCTCCTAGTTTGTTTGCAAAAAAACTCGGGGTGACTCGCCACACTCCAATCGTTACTTCGACCCCGTCCCCGCAATGCAAGGCCCGCTGTTGACCAATCGACGAAGTACCACCACAGGGAAGCGATTTGTCTCCATAGTTGAAGGTATAAGCGAAGAGTCGTCCTAAACATGCCAGGATTTTGCGGGCGTTGATGTTGAGTCGTACTTGTTCTGCAACAGAGCGATGAGGGAAGCATGTCGTTGCTTAGAAGACACCGGACACTATCGATTCTAGCCTGGTTCCTCGGCCTGTTCGCTTTTAACCTTGTGCTGGCCTGGTCCCAAAATCCAGACAAAACCAAGCTATATATCGTGCTTACGGCGATCGATTACGCGCAGATGCTGCCAGAGTTGGTTCTCTCAGCAGCGGTGGTCTACGGGATCTTCTCACGGCGCCCGCCGCCGCCAACCGCGCGCCTCGCCACCTACATCGCGGGTGGTCTGGCGGTCATTTTTATAACACTGGCTCTATCGCATCAGACGGCACTCGCAAAGGTTTCCTTGTGGATTCGAAAGGCCTACGACGGCATCATAACTGTAAGGAATCGACCGCTCACTCCAGTGGACGTCTTCCAGAAGGTTTCTCCCTCAGTCTTCGTGGTCGAGGCTCTGGACGAAAATGGGAAGACCCTGGAGTTAGGCAGCGGCGTAGCTATCGGCCGCGATTTCCTCATTACAAATTGCCACGTTGTTGAGAACGGTTCATCCCTGATCGTTAGCCGAGGAAAAGAACAGTGGTCCGCGACGCTCATCCAAGCCGTCCATGGTCACGATCTTTGCGGACTCAGACCTGGCGGATTGACGTTACAACCCGTTGAAGTTCGTCCTTCATCCAAACTTGCGACCGGAGAGCGCGTGTACGCCATTGGCTCCCCGGAGGGTTTGGAACTGACTTTCTCTGAGGGGGTTGTCTCTGCACTGAGAGAGACCGAGGGCGTTCACATGATTCAGACAAGTGCGCCAATCTCGCCCGGTTCGAGTGGCGGAGGACTCTTTGACGCGCAGGGAAACCTTGTTGGCATCACATCTTTTCAGCTCAGGGAAGGCCAGAGCCTGAATTTCGCATTACCAGGCGAGTGGGCGACCGACGCTATGTCGCAGTCAAACAGCTCTACAAAGAGTGCCCATTCCACTGCCAGCGACGCAGAGCTTGAATCTCAGGCCTGGATAGGAATCGGTCTGGACGCAGTGAAGAAAGAGGATTATCTGCTCGGGGCAAGCGCCTTCCATAAATCCGCTGACCTCAAACAACCCGATGCTTTTCAAGCATCGTTCGAGTTAGGGAAAATATTCGAGAAGGGTGCGAGAGACTCAACAACTTCGGAGGCATACGATGCATGGCTATGTTCAGTCGCTTCGGTCGAAGCAAAGTGTGTGTACGGCTTTCCAGGACAACCGACCAGAGAAGCGGCGGAGAGCAGAGCCATTGCTTGGTTTGAGAAAGCGATTGAGCTAAAGCCGGACTATGCCGAAGCATGGATCGAATTGGCAGAGGCACACCAGCGAAGAAAAGAATACGACCAAGCTATCTCAGCGGCAAAGGAAGCTACACGCCTCGCGCCCCGCGACTGGTGGGGTTGGTTGATTCTCGGAAATTGCTATACCGACACCGAATCCTATGCTGAGGCAATCGCCGCTCTTCAAGAAGCGGGGAAGATTGCCCCCATGCAAGGGGATACGGTTACTCCTGATGACAAGAAAGTGACCGTTCTGTTTTTTCTCGGAGTAGCACAAGCGAATAGGGGCGATCGCGAACAGGTATTGCGGATTTACCAGGAGCTTAAGAACACGAATCCAAGGATCGCCAAGGATTTTTTCAAAGATTACGTTCTGCCTCATCGTGGCTCAGGTCGCCCGTAATTTTCAGCCTCAGGTCAAATCAGCCCGTCGTCCCTTCCCGTCTCAAACAAAATTCCGGAAAGCGTTGAATCCTTCCAGCCTTTCTTTTCCCGCATGATTCTTCGGACCGGCGTCTGGATTTGGGAAGGCGTGTTGATCAGGTATTCACGCGCGCGGTCGTAAGTCGCCTTTGCCTCATCCTTGGCGCCCTCCAATTCGCCAAGATATTGGACAGCGTCCTCAACTGTGAACTTTCTTCCCTTCTGCTCATCGTCCCAATTACTGGGGAGACCCGTCCAGACAGCGGCTTCGAGACCCCTATGGGCCTTGAGCCATTCCCCCATCCGCGCGGAAATCTCTGGGTCAACTGCCCCTTCCTGTTGACCATCCGCAGTTAGCGAGTGAATGTGTTTTGAAGCCGTGCCTTCCCGCGCCTGGAGGTTTTTCCGAGCAGCTTTCAGATCGCCAAACTCGCTCATTGCCCAATATGTTTGCTGATCAGGTGTTGACTCCTCAGGTGAGCCCGGGTGAATGACGAGAGTGAGCCGCTTGTCGCCGGATATCCGTGCGAGCTCGATGGGCAACGCAGGCCCATCGGAGTGCCACCGACTCTTAAGTCCGAGGCATCCCGGACACCATGTGAGCGAGCCCCAGCCGATCACTGCTATCTGCATATATGCCGCGCAGCTTCGAGTGGCTTCATCAGAACAGCTTCGCACGGTAGGAGATTCCATAGGCGACCGTGAATGTCGCAACGCCTAGAGCAAACGTTCCGATCTGCCACCAAATTAACAGCCAAGTCCTCTCCCCGAGCCTTTTAGTCTCTGCCCGTCGCATCCGCAACCGGTCGGCAATTTCTTCGCTCACAACCCCATCCCGTTCCCAGTCCTCCCGATCTTTTGCAACGCTTCTTGTTCCCCTGAAGTCACACAGCCTGTTAATGACACACCACAGCCCTAGGCCAATGGAGAGTATAAGAGAGGCGATTGAAGTCAGCATGAGCGCCTTGCCCCAGCAACCCGGAACATAGTTTTGATCTTTGACCAGCGACAGAGCAAAGCCGAATGACGCAGTCGCAAAACCCAAAATTAGACCGACGGCGTAGCCAAGCTGGTCGATTGCAATTGCCTGCCATCTGACGTAGCTACCCTCGCGCGGCATAGATGAGGAATCATATCAAATGTTGTGCCGGACGGCCGGGCACCGGTAATACGAGTATCGCCGTTTCCACATGGGGCCTGGGGTTTTTCTTCGAACGCCCAATTTCCCTGCCCCTTACGTCCATCAACTCGCACCAAACAAACGGCTTATATTCTATACTTGACAACGAGTACCAATATGTTATAATCACCATGTTGATTGGGACACGGACACTGCCCGTCATCCCGCAAGTCATGCGCCTCCGCCGCGCCGTCCCTAAAATCCCCGCAAAATCTTCAGTCTCAGCCAGATTACCACTTCATAAAAGCCGCCCTCTCCTAACCCCTTCAAAATCATCACTTCTGCAACTGTTGATTCCACTCGACTTCAACTACGCCAGAATCAACGTTTGCAAGAAATCGGGGGAGGGGGTGCCTCCTTCCAGGCCCAAAGTTTTGCAACTCGTCACTACACACGCGTCGCCCAACCGGTCGCACAGCAACGCTCGTCTTCCTGTAAGGCCTTTCCCTGCCACTCTTGCAAACTGCTCGCAAATCGCTGGAAACAAAACAACTTTAAGTCCAGCCGTTGTCACTCTTACCGACCGCGTCAACCATTACCCCTTTGTTTGCCGCTCTTACAAAAAACACCCGGGGGTGGGGGGTACCTCTTTCAATCCAAAATCGGTTGCTGCCATTCGTCAGGCTACGCCAGCGACACGCGACGGGGACAGACGGGACGTTTTCTGATATTTTGTCTGTGACGGCACGCCTTTTCCGTCTCTTAGTCGTAAATGTTCCGCACCATGTTGCGCAGCGCGGCAATGCTCGTCAATTCCAGGAAACGTAAACGTCCCGTCTGTCCCCAACTTCCGTCCCCAACTTCCAACTTCCCAGCTTGAGGACACCAACGGCGACGACCGCTACCAATTCACCGCCAAAGAACGGGACAGCGAATCTGGGTTGGACAACTTTGGGGCTAGGTACGACGCAAGCAGCATGGGCAGATTCATGACGCCCGACTCGCCGTCATATTCCAACCACAAGAATCCACAGAGTTGGAATCTCTACGCCTACGCGCTCAACAATCCAGTGACCTTCAGAGACGCAGACGGACACAAGATCGACTGCGCAAACAACACTGCGCAGTGCCAAGCGGATGCTGCAGCGGCGACCGGAAACGCCCAAGCAGCGGCACGTGTCACTACGGAAACCACTAAGCACGGTTGGTGGATCTTCAGTTGGACTGAGACCTCGATAAAGATCAGCGGCGACATGAACACCTTCCGTGCTCTGAGCCCCAACGCTTCCAAACTTGCGGACTTGGTAACGAGCAAGGACACGATTACCGTCAGTTACGACCAATGGGCCAAGCCTTCTTTCTGGGCGAACAGTGAAAGACTGAATGGAGGTTCAACGAGCTACACACCGAGCCAGGGATACGATGCGCAAGCATTCATCGATCCCAATCGCACGGCGGGTGTGACCTACGATCAAGACGCGGTGGACCAGCACATTCCCCAAGCGAACACTGCGGAGGAGTTCGGTCACGAGGTTTTAGGGCATATCTGGGGAGAGATGTTCGGCGGGGCTCCGGCAGCCACAAGAGCAAATATGCGCGACTCAATCATTGGGGAAGACGCCGTCCGCGCACTAGACCCAACGCGAGGTCAGAAAGGGCTTGAATCTCATCACAACTACAACGAGATGCCCCCAGATCCACCGAAGCAATAGCGGTCGAAACTTGGGGAGTGTGAGCGATGTCTAAACAATCGGAGTCCAAACTCATGGGCAAGTTCGTGAAAGTGTTCCTGATCGCGAATCTCTGTCTCTGGGTTTATTTTTGGATTGCCTTTGCCCAGGCATCGTACCCTTTCCGGCCCAATCCCTTGGGCCACCCGGCGGGGACTGGTTATACATTCTGGGGACACTCTATCGCGGTCGTGGAGTCAGGTTTCGTTTACCTGTTCTTCAGGGTCATGTTCTACGTCGAGTTCCCGTCATTCGCACTGGCCACATTAGCGGTGAGAATCTTCTCGCCACACCAACTCATTAACGGGTTCTTCGCCGGGATCTCCGGAGGGGGTTGGTTGTTGCTGGCTGTGATGCTGCTTTCTTTCCTTCAATGGTACTTGGTTGGGTGTGTGGCGCAGAAGCTCTGGCAGAGATGGTTCAAGCATCATCCCAGTGGCGCTTTGAATCATGCTCCGTCATCGTGACCAGACCGGGCAATGGGTTCATACGGAGAAAATCTGATGCGTAGCTACCTGACTGTGTTCGTTGTTGCGACAATGGCAGTCCTCTCGTCACTAGTGAATGCGCAGCAGCGTGGCCCCTCGACTCCCGAAGAACGTGCGCGCGTCGTTGGGAAACCGGGGACAGACGGGACGTTTTCTGATATTTTGTCTGTGATGGCACGCCTTTCCCGTATCATCGTCTTAAATGTTCCCCACCATGTGTCGCAGCGCGGCAATGCTCGGCAATTCCAGGAAACGGAAACGTCCCGTCTGTCCCCAACTTCCCAACTTCAATAAACGCCCCAGCTATGAAGCGCGAATCTGAACCCGGACTCGGACGAAAACAGGGGGCCCGTTGTCCGAATTGCTACGCAGACTTGAAACCGGCCCTCAAGGTTCGGCGTCCTTACGACGCCTGCCCCTTCTGCGGCTGTCCAATTATGCCTGCACTGTGGCAACGCCTTGTCTGGGTCACGATAGGCATGTTTCTCTCCTGGGTCCTTCCCGCGTGGCTTGGCTTTCGAGGACTTTCGTTAGTCCTCGGAGCTTTGGTATGCTGGCTTCCTGCCAATGTTTTTGCATACATTTTCGTCTATACCATCATGCCCCCCACATACGTCCGGCGAGACGAGCCCTTCACGACGCTCTTTCGTTGAAACGGAGGCTGATTGGATGACGTTGTCGGCTCCTTCGACCGAGTAAACTTGGTTGCACGAACGACCAAGGCTCGGAAAAAGGAGCCGAGCGATGTTGGGAAACCGGGGACGAAACCGGGAACAGACGGGACGTTTTCTGATATTTTGTCCGTGATGGCGCGCCTCTCCCGTATCGTAGTCGTAAATGTTCCGCACCATGTGACGCAGCGTGGCAATGCTCGGCAGTTCATCCTAGCTGACGACCGCGAGCGTCTCGCCTATTTGGATCTGCTTCGGAACTACGCTGTACTCCACGAACTCTCGCTGCTGGGCTACTGCCTCATGTCCAACCATGTGCATATAGTAGCCGTCCCCCGGAAGCCCGACGCTTTGGCGTTGGCCCTGAAGCAGACACACGGACGGTACGCGTCCTATTGGAACGCCGCCCACAGGTCCAGCGGGCATGTTTGGCAAGGCCGGTTTTATTCCTGTCCGTTGGACAGCATCCATTTGTGGATCGCCTTGCGATACGCAGAGTTGAATCCCGTGCGCGCCGGACTGGTGGCCCGGGCGGAATCTTGGCCGTGGTCTAGCGCCGCCGCGCACTGCGGTCTGAGTGAACTAAATACTTGTCTTGAGATGGAGCTGTGGAACAAGCGCTGGTCCGGGGAAACCTGGCGGGAGTATCTGGCTGCCGGAGAAACGGAACCCGAGATCGCGGCGATTCGTCAGTGCACACATGCGGGCCGTCCGTTAGGCGCGCCAGAATTCATCCACGCTTTGGAGCAAACGACGCTGCGCCGTTTGGTGCCGCAGAAAGGTGGGCGTCCTGGTCAGACAATGGATCATCGAGCACAAGCGATGCTGGCATTCGAAAAATAGCTTTGATAACCTTGCTTCGCTTTGCTCATTTTCTGGAAGACGGAAAACGTCCCGTCTGTCCCCGATCGTCCTGGGTCAACAAATGTTTGCGGTAAGATCCGGAGGATAGGCGTCGATATGCCGATAAACCAGAATACGGAACTACTAATTGATACAGAGCACCCTCGCATTTACAAGGCCTCCAGATACTGGGATTTCAATGTTTGGGGGGCCACCGTTGCCGGAATCGGTATGGGAATTCTTATGTCTGTGGTCTCCGCAATTCTCCTGTTTGACTCTGAAGGACCCAGCGGAAGGAGATTCGGAGGTTTTGTAATTCTCACGATCATCGCAACATTCCTAGCAATGTTTCCCGGTAACATGCTTGCCGCTGTTCCAGTCGCGGTTGAACTGGAAGAAGGGAAGGGGCTATGCCTAATTGCGCCGCTGAAGAAACTGTGCATACCGTTCAACGAAGTACAGGAGGTTCGAGATTCGACTCTGGGACAGATATTTCAGCAAGGGATCGTAGTCAAGCTAAACAAGCGCCACGGTTTGATGAAGAGTTTCATCATTCATGTGGCCTTCGGTGAGCAAGGAAGGAAACTTGCCCGAGCCATTCAACAGGAGATTTCAAGGAGAGGCAACTGAATAAAAC
>JBARCY010000338.1:0-5127 GCA_049794595.1 Candidatus Acidiferrum sp. | reverse complement strand
ACCAAGCGACACAGAACCAAGCGACACGGAATCCGGCGACGTCTGAAAGGTGCATGCGAATCGTGCTGGCGCGTCAATCCGGCGCGGCGATACCTAAAGATTTCATTTTGCGGTAGAGGTGGCTGCGTTCGAGGCCCAGGGCGGATGCGGTCTGCGTCATGTTCCAGCGGTGCTCCTGCAATTTCCTCAGAATAAATTCCCGCTCGTAGGCGCTGCGCGCTTCGTGCAGCGTGGAGTACG
The DNA here is from genome assembly GCA_049794595.1 of Candidatus Acidiferrum sp. Classification (GTDB taxonomy): domain Bacteria; phylum Acidobacteriota; class Terriglobia; order Acidiferrales; family UBA7541; genus Acidiferrum. The sequence continues at coordinate 4,887 of JBARCY010000338.1, read as the reverse complement.
GCTGTTGAGGGCTCTCGGAGACTCCCCGGAAAAGCTCGGGCGGAAGGTGGTGGGGCTCGATGCGGACTTGCGGACAGACGATAACCAGGCGCTCGACGAGATTGCGGAGTTCGCGGATATTGCCGGGCCAGGGATAGCGGACAAGAATGTCCATGGCTGTTGGGCTCAATTCGCGAGTCTTCTTGCCATAGGCGGAGCTGAATTCATCGAGGAAATAGCGCGCGAGCGTGGGGATGTCTTCCTTGCGTTCGCGAAGCGGCGGCACAAAGAACGGGATTACGTTAAGGCGATAGAAAAGATCCTGGCGAAATGCGCCGCGGCTGATTTCCATCTCGAGATTTTTATTTGTGGCGGCGATTACGCGGGCATCGACGGTTATCGTTTGGCTGGACCCGACTGGCTCAAACCGTTGTTCTTCCAAGACGCGCAGAACTTTGGATTGTGTCCGGAGACTCATGTCGCCGATCTCATCCAGAAAAAGCGTGCCGCCATCGGCTTTTTGAAATTTTCCGACTTTGTCTTCGGAAGCGCCGGTGAAGCTGCCTTTGATGTGGCCGAAAAGCTCGGATTCGATCAGTTCCTCGGGGATAGCGGCGCAATTTACTTCGACGAACGGGCCTTTGCTGCGCAGGCTGGCGGCGTGGAGGGCGTGCGAGACGAGTTCCTTGCCGGTGCCGCTTTCGCCGTAGATGAGCACACGGCCGTTGGTAGGAGCGGTAACGGCAATCTGTTGGCGGAGAGCCTTCATGGGGACGCTATCGCCGATGACTTGATAGCGATGGCCTAGCTCGCTGCGCAAAATTTGATTTTCTTCCTGGAGGCGGCGCTGCTGGACGGCATTGCGCACGAGGACGATGATTTTTTCGAGCGAGAGCGGTTTCTCGATGAAATCGAATGCGCCCAGTTTGGTGGCGCGGACGGCAGTCTCGATCGTACCGTGCCCCGAAATCATGATGACGGCAGGGGCGCGGGGTATGGCCTGAAGGCGGCTGAGAGCTTCGAGCCCATCGATGCCCGGCAGCCAAACATCGAGGAGGATGACTTCGAGGTCTCCTGACACGGCGCGTTGGAGCGCTTCCTCGGCAGAGGCGACCGCTTCGACCTGGTAGCCCTCATCCTTGAGTATTGAGGAGAGCGATTCGCGAATCCCGGCTTCGTCGTCGACGACGAGCACATGCGGCTTGGGGGTCATCGAGAGGATTCCGTGCTGTCGTGGTCGGCGACGCCTGCGGGAGTCAGGTCGGCGGCGGGAAGCTCAACGAAGAAACGCGAGCCGACGGGGAGATTATCTTCGACGTGGATGCTGCCCCCGTGTTCGGCTACGATGCGAGCGGCGATAGCGAGACCGAGGCCAGTGCCGCGGTTCTTGGTCGAGAAGTGGGGGAGGAAAAGTTTGTCTTTGTCCTGCGGAGAGATCCCGTGGCCCGTGTCGGAGACGCAGATTTCGACGGTTTCGGCGTCGGGGTGTGAGCAAGTGGAGATGAGGATTTCGCGGAAGGAAGAGTTTTCGAGGGCTTCGGCGGCGTTGTCGATGAGATTGACGACGACGCTACGGAGGAGGCCGCCATCAGCGCGGACGGCAGGAAGATTTTCACCTAGCGTGGTTTTGAGAGAGATGCCATCGAGACGGCCGGAAAAGACTTCGACGGCCTCGTGGACGATGATGTTGGCGTTGGTGGGCGCGAGTTTGGCGGTGGGGAAGCGGACGAATTGGGAGAATTCATTGACGAGGGCGGCGAGCGTGGAGACTTCACGCTCGATCAAGCGCGAGCACTCGTGGACGAGCCTGGTCAGCTCGAGGTCGCGCGGAGCTTTCGAATCCACGGCTTCGCGGCGTTCGAGAAAACGGGACAGCCGCTGCGAGGAAAGCTGAATGGGAGTGAGCGGGTTCTTGATTTCGTGGGCGATGCGGCGCGCGACTTCTTGCCAGGCCGCGGATTTTTGCGCGCGCAACATTTCGGTGAGGTCGTCCAGGACCAAAACGTAGCCGGAATTGGCGCGGCGCGGGCCCAGGGAACTGGCGGTGACGGCCAGATGCAAGAGGCGGCCGGAGACTACCGTTTCGATTTCGCGGGAGACGACACCCATGCGGAGCGAGCGGCGCATCAGAAGCTGGAGGATGCGTGAGGCATCCGGGCCGAGGAGTTCGTCAAGGGATTGTGCGTTGCGGGCGTCGCTGCCAAACATGCGCATTACAGCGGTATTGGCGCGGAGGATGGCGCCGGTGGCGTCGAGTGAGATGACTGCCGTCGGAATGTTTTCGAGAACGGTTTCCATCAGCTGGCGGCGGCGTTCGAGTTCCTGAACGGCCTGTTGGAGATTTCTGGTAAACTCGTCGATTTGCGAGCGGTTGTCTCGAAGCTGCGTGGTCATGGTGTTAAAAGAGCGCACGAGAACGCCGAGCTCGTCCTGAGCTTGTTCGGGGACTTGATAATCGAAGTTCCCGGCGGAAACTTCGCGAGTGCCTTCGGCCAGCGCTTGAATCGGGATGGTGACTTGTTTAGCAAGAAAGAGCGCGACCCACATCACCGCGGAAAGCAGAAGCACGGTGAATAGAAGAAGAATGAGAAGCATTTGGTGCTTGAGGACTCTCAGGTCCTGCTTCTCCTGGTAATATTCGTGTGTTTGCGACTGAATTTCCGAGATGCGGGAGAGCAAATTGGGGCTGGTGCGGTAGGCAACGGCTGTATAACCGGTGGGTTGCCCTCCCTGCAGAATCGGAACCCGCACTGCAAAATAATTCCTGCCATCCGCTTCCCACACTTCAATTCCGCTGTCAAGGACACGCAGGGGTTTGCCCAGAACTCCGATTTGGGAACATATTGTAGCCCGGTGGTCTTGAGGTTGGTCTTCACAGGTGACTCCGCCACGGGTGGGGCTGCCATCTTTGTCGAGAATCCATACGGCGTCCGCACCCTTGGCGAAAGCATGTTGTAGCAGATCGGTAGTGGAGGGTGAGCCATCCTGTTGGACTTCCGCGGCGAGCCGTCGAAGACGCGGTATCTGCGAACGGCCGATATCCCCCATGAGCTTCTGCGTTATCTCGGAGGCGATTTCGAGGGGGCGCGGGAACCAACGCATAAGAGTGCGATTAATAAGCGAATAGCTGACGATAAACATGAAAATGATAGGGAGCAGCGAAATGGCCATGGCGCCGACGACCATTTTTGTCTTAAAGCGGGCGCCGAGATGGTCGCGGCTGCTCTCGACCCACAGGCGGACAATGGTCCGAACCAGAATAAGGCCAAAGATCAAGAGGGCGGCAGTGATGAAGCTGTTGACAGCGAAGAGCGGCATGAGCGCACGCCAACTTTTCGGTTCGAAGGGGACGTCCAGCGAGCCAAAGGTAAAAACGGCAGCGAGCAGCATGGTGAGCAGGAGGCCGCCGATGGCCAGGCTCCAGCGCTGTTTGGAATTGAGATGACTCATGCCGTGGCTACCGCCATTTCATGGAAGAAATTCGTCTGGAGAAACGCGGTGCGCTTGCTGGACAGCCAACGTGAGCGAGCGAAAACCGCAATGAGATCATTATAATCGTTGCGCCAAGGGGCAGGCTGTTGCTCTCGAGGGTCGGATGAAGTCGCGATCATTTTTTGACAGCGCAGCAGAGCGAAGAACTGATTGCCGCTCAAATAGCCGTGAAAACTGCTCTTTTGCACGATAGCCAGCGCTTCGAAGCAAGTCAAGAACGGCACCTGTACCTGGTTCGAAGAAACCTGCCCCTGTGGACAGGTATTAGCCATTTCAGAACTTTCTTCTAATTTCCGCGTACCTTCACCGCCGCCATTTGCTATGTTGACCGTGGGTGCAAACCGGCAGGGAGTGCTGCGGATGTCCGTCCGTTTGGGCGAAATACTTATTAAAGAAAGCCTGATCACTCAGGACCAGCTCCAGAAGGCGCTCGAATTTCAGCGCGCCAATGGGGGCAAGCTGGGGAGCTGCCTGACGAAGATGGGCTTTATCACCGATGATGATATCACCGGTGTGCTGTCCCGCCAGTACGGGGTTCCCTCGATCAATTTGAAGTATTACGAAATCGATCCTAACGTCATCAAGCTCATTCCCCAAGATACGGCGCTGCGGTACCAGGTGATTCCACTATCGCGCGTGGGTTCCGTTCTGACCATTGCGATGACCGATCCTACCAACGTCTTCGCGATGGACGACATCAAGTTCATGACCGGATTCAACGTGGAACCGGTGGTGGCGTCGGAGTCAGCCATCGGTGAAGCCATATCGCGGTTCTATGGCGGCGGGGATTCGAACACGGAAGAGCTTAGCAAAATGATGAAAGACCTGGTCGACGAAGACCAGGAGCTGGAGCTCGCCGCCGACGAAGCCGAGTTGGATACCGCGTCGCTGGAAAAGGCTGCCGAAGAGGCGCCCATCATTAAGCTGGTGAACCTGATTTTGACGGACTCGGTGAAACGAGGCGCGAGCGATATTCACGTTGAGCCGTACGAACTTGAAATGCGCGTGAGGTTTCGCGTGGACGGCCAGCTGCAGACGGTGATGACGCCGCCGCTGCGCCTGAAAGACGCTATCACGAGCCGCATGAAGATCATGGCCAAGCTGGACATCGCGGAAAAACGCTTGCCGCAAGACGGCCGCATCATGATCAAGTACAAGGCCGACGGAAAGAAAAAAGAGCTCGATTTCCGCGTTTCGACCGTGCCGACGCTGTACGGCGAAAAGATTGTGCTGCGGTTGCTGGATAAAGAGAACCTGCGGCTGGACATGACCAAGCTTGGCTTCGAGCAGGAATCGCTGAAGAAGTTCGAGCGAAATATTTTGCGGCCGTACGGCATGGTGCTGGTCACGGGGCCGACAGGATCGGGCAAGACCAACACGCTTTATTCTTCGGTGGCGCGCCTGAACACGGTCGAT
>JBARCY010000337.1:0-1562 GCA_049794595.1 Candidatus Acidiferrum sp. | reverse complement strand
ACTTCGGCCGAGTCGCCGCGATCCATCGCTCGACCAAGTCCAGAAAATCTCTCGCCTCTTTGACAATCTCCTCCGCTTCCGTATGTGTCGCAACGGAAGCATGGTCGTAGTCGATCACGTTTCGCTTCCGACGGCATGCCTCGAAAAAATCCAGCGTCCGCGCAGCGCATGCTCCCAGCGCCAGCCGTGCAGCTTCGAGCGTCAATCGATGATGGCCCTGCGTCCCCGCAAGCCGGTAACCTGCGCAAACGATCGACATTTTCGCCGTCTGCAAAGCGGCATTGTAAGCCGTGGCGAATCGGCGGTCGTCCGACAGCTCCTGAATCTCCGCATCCTCGAGGTCTCGAAGAATCACCGCGCGCAAATCGTCCACTTCCCTCTTACTTGCTCTGTGGGCGTGAACTTTTCCTTCGGCTTGTAGTTTTTTCCAGCTCATCCGCGGAACCTATAACGGTGATGAGCTTACCTTTAAGTACAGAATTAGGAAAGCGGTCCCCTCCGTTCCGTTTGGCAAGGAATTCGCGTACGGAATATCGTGTTACATTCACCTCGCGCCCAAATCGCTCTTCAAGCCGCCGCAACCCCGGAACAATCTCGGTCATTCCAATAGCGCCAACAATCAACAGATCGATATCGCTCGCCCCACGCTCCTGACCGCGCGCGAAGGACCCGTAGACCGCCGCCCAACTGATCTTGTCCCCGAAGCGTTCCAGTTCGGATTTAAGAACAGGAACGATTCCCGCCGTTTTCGAAAACAGCGAACGCAATTCCTCAAACACGGGAGATGACGCATCGGCCTGATAATACGTCCGTCGCCCGTCCTGCCTCCGCGCCAAAATCCCGCTCTTCGCCAGACTCTCGACCTCCCGCTGTAAACTCGAGGGAGAAGTCTCCAAATGCGCCGCCAACTCCGACAAAAACCACGCCTTCTCCGGCGTTAGCAGAGTCGCCGCCAGAATCCCCTGCCGAACATCCGGAAAAAGCGCCTCAAGAATTTGTATCTTACGCATTATGCGTATATATTTGCGCAAATAGCGTATTCTGTCAATTCTCTTCGTGATTCCTTGTTCTGCTTCTTCTCTGCGCCACCTCAGCGCCCTCTGCGCCTCTGCGTTAGCTTCTTCCTTCTCTTTCTTGGACGCCCCCGCGCGTCGCCGCCATAGACCGTTCCCCATTGACATAATCAAGTCTACCTGCTTTAATAAACCTGTTGACCACTGCGTCTCGCCATCCAGCGAGGCGTTTTTTTTCAGCCCATGTTTGAGTAGCACAGGCACTCTTGCCTGTGCTCTCTGTTTGTCGTTCCGCCGGCATCCTGCCGGCTTTTTTTGTCTCTAAATCCCAAAACTTAACACTAAGGAGAAAAACCATGCCTTCTCTCAGTTCCAAGGACCGTGTGTCTCTATGCCGTTTCACGTTCGACGACGGCCGCCGCTGCCGCACTCCCCGCGTCTCCACCAGTCCCGACTTCTGTTTCTACCACGCCCAAAAAGAAGCCCAGTTCCACGCCACCGAAAAAATAGCCAACGATCTTGCTTTCTTCTTCTCCAGCGACTATCTCT
>JBARCY010000336.1:0-41482 GCA_049794595.1 Candidatus Acidiferrum sp. | reverse complement strand
GCCCTGGAGATAGGGGCGCGTTTCGGGAACGAGTACGTGGATTTTCTTCCCTTGTTGGAAGGCGACGCGAAGAACGCCCAGCGCGGTGCCAATGCCAGCGGTTGCCAGGGCGCCGGCGTTGCACTGGGTCATCACTTGACCATCGGTGGGCATGAACTCCGCGCCATAGCGGCCGATGGCTTCGTCGATCGCTTTTTTCTCCAGATGCACTTGTTGGGCTTCTTCGATCATTCCGTGGCGAATCTTGGAAAGGTCGGAGGTCTGCGTGGTGACTTCCGCGAAGCGCCGCTTCATACGGTCGATGGCCCAGAAGAGATCGACGGCTGTAGGGCGGGTTTTCGCAAGTGCATCGCAGATTTCGGCGAATTCGGTGCGCAAAGCTTCGACGGAGTTCGCTGAGGAGTGAAGAACACCGAGCGCGACGCCCATCGCGGCGGCGACACCGATAGCCGGTGCGCCGCGGATGACCATGTCGCGGATGGCTTTGGCGACTTCGCGGTAATCGGCGTAGGTGTAGCTGACTTCTTCGCCGGGAAGCAGGCGCTGGTCGAGCATGACCACGCCTCGGTCGGTCCATGCGATGGGCTGGGCTACGTACATTATTTGAGAATCCTAAAAGAGCTTGAACCGAGAGTACGATTGCGAACCTGGCTAAGAGCGGGCACGGGGTGCCGTGCCCCTACGAATATTCTAGCGGAGGCGCGGGTAGAAAACGAATCGCCGGGAGCCGACCGGCGTCAGTGTGTAGAGGGGAATTTCGTGAAGCCCTGCGTGCCGAGAATGGTTACAGCGGCGATGGTGGAGTTGTAGCCGAGGTGCAGTAAAAAGCTGGCGAAAACGGAGCCGGTGAGAGCACGAGCAAAGGTGAAGATGATCCCGACCACGATGAGCACCAGAACGAGGCCCCAGGTCCAACCGAGCTGAGCGCCATGCATCAGGCCGAAAAGTACTCCGGTGAGAATAACGCTGAAGGCCACGCCGAATGTTTTTGCGAACAAGGGATAGAGATAGCCGCGAAAAACGGTTTCCTCGACGAGCGGCGCGACCAGAACGGCCATGGCCATGAATAGCATGGCGGTGTTTTTGTAGCGGAAGAGCTGTTCGATGGGCACATTTTCCGGGGGCTGGACCTTCGCGGTAACGATGAAAACCATTATGGAAAGAACGCATCCCGCGAAAAAGTAGAGCCAGGGATTCCGCGGCGAACCGCCTTCGCGGCGGGTGAGCCTTCTCCAGCCAAGAGTTCGCCAAAAGGGAATTCCACGGAGGACAGACAAAGTCACGTAAAGAAATAGGAAGAGAAAGGCGTACCAGAGAACCATACTGCCGATGGCGAAAGACGGTTTTGACAAGACGAAGCGCTCGAAATCCTTTTCGTTGGCAAAATGGTGGAGGGGCGCGTAGTAAATCAGGAAGCCGCCTTGAATAAGAAACAAGCTGAAAAACCCAAACAAAAGAAAAAGAATGAGATGCGGCCAGGACCAGGAGATGCGGAGATCCTCGGGTAGAGATGGTTTGGTGGAATAGGAGGCGGCCGGCTGGGGAACGGTGGCCGCAAGGCTGATGGGGTCACCAGTTAGAGGTGGTCCGGCAACGGGTGGGGGCGGCTGGGGCGCATCAGCGTCGTGATCGGGTTGAACGCGAGATGGCGAGGGCGGATCTTGATCTGGAGGGAGAGACGAATTTTCGTCGATGAGGGTCATCGTTTGCCTTGATGCGGAGTCTTCGGCCAGCCAGTAGCCAGCGCGGCAGCGACCAGAGGCATGAGAATTTCGTGATGGCCCGTGATGGCGTAGCCGCGCGATTCCGATTTGCGGGCTCCGCGTTCGGATACGGTGGGACGCTTCACCACATTTTGCAGCGGGCGGTAGTGCTGGATAAAGTCGAAGTTGGCCGTGGTGATTGGCTGCAAGGGCACACCGAGGTTGCGGACCACGCTCACAGCTTTCAGGAAAACTTCGGGAAGAAGCACGGCTGAGCCCCAGTTCAAGTAGACACCGCCGGGATGCATTTGGTTCACGAGAGCGCAGAAGAGGCGGAAATCGAGAAATGTGGCAGCGCCGAGGCAAGGGCCGTCGGCGGCGGGATGCATGTGAGGAATATCGGTGCCGATAGCAATATGAACGGTGACGGGTATGCGCTGTTTATAGGCCGCGACGACCACACTGGAGTCTGCGTATTTTGCGTTGAGGATGCCGCTGGTGAGGAATTGTCCGGCGGCTTCGCCGTAGCCGATATGCAGGCGTGCGGCGAGCTTTGAGAATTCGTTGATGTACTCGCCGGTTTCGCTGGCCATGCCGAACTGGCCTGTTCCGAGGCCGGCATCGACGTCTTCGGAAGTGTTGCCGGCGAGAGCGATCTCGAAATCATGGATGAGCGCGGCGCCGTTCATGGCGATGCTAGAGACGAAGCCGCGTTTCATCAGGTCGATGAGGACAGGGCCGAGGCCGACTTTAATCACGTGACCGCCGATGCCCCAGAGGATTGCGGCGCGCTGTTTGCGGGCGCGATGGATAGCGACGAGCAGGCAGCGCAGATCTTCCGCTGCGAGGATGTTCGGGAGCGAATCGAGGAATTTTGTGATGGAAGCGTTCCCGGTTGCTGGCTTGGCGAAGTCGCGAACGCTTACTTTGCTTTTGCGAGATGAAAGCGGATAGGTGTGGACCGCGCCAAAAGTGAGCGGCGGCGTGGAGTAGACGCTCATAGTAAGGAACTCACTTTACGGTCAGACAGCGAAGCTTGCAAGTCGGAGACCCACCATTCTGAAAGGTCGCTCTTGCGCGACACGAGAGTCAGCAGAAGAACCGGCCGACGGGGATCGCGCCACCCAGGAAAGCGATCAGCGGGATGTCGGCAAAGCAGGAGATGACGATTCCGCCCAAGCGCCACAGACGATCCTTCCGCCCAGTTGCGGTGAACCACTCTGAAAAGTAAACGGGACCGGGCAAAATTAGAACGGCCATGATAGTCCATTCAATCCAGCGCACAGGTACGTAGACGATCAAGTAGGTGATGACGTTTGCCGGAAGACTGGGTGTCAGGGAAGAGATCAGCGTAGTGCTGAGCAGGAAGATCAGATAACCGAAAACAATTCCCATCAAGAAGCGCAGTGTTCCTAAACCAAGCGCACGAGGAATGGCAAGTTTTTCGCCAGAGCGAAATAGACGCACACCGGCATAGCACCACACGCAGTACGCAACAAATTTTGCTATGAAATAATAAAGTGGACCATCCATTATCGAGAAGACTCCTTCCCAACGGTATTATTTGCTGGATCCATTTGCGTGGCCGTTGTTGGAGATGCCCAGGACGCGGGCCAAAGCTTGGCCAGTATATGATTTTTTGGTGCGGGCGACTTGTTCGGGCGGACCCTGAGCGACGATGCGGCCCCCGCCTTCGCCGCCTTCTGGCCCTAGGTCGATGATCCAGTCGGCCTGTTTGATGACGTCGAGGTGATGCTCGATGATGAGGACGGTGTTGCCAAGAGAGACGAGGCGCTGGAGGACGTCGAGGAGTTTGCGGACGTCGTCGAAATGCAGGCCGGTGGTGGGTTCGTCGAGGATGTAGAGCGTGCGGCCCGTTTGGCGCTTGGAAAGCTCGCGGGCCAGTTTGATGCGTTGGGCTTCGCCGCCGGAGAGCGTGGTGGCGGATTGGCCTAGCGTGACGTAACCAAGGCCGACTTCGACGAGCGTCGAAAGCTTTTGCTGAATCTGCGGAATATTTTCCAGAAGCTTCAGAGCGTCGGACGAGGGCAGGTTGAGCACGTCGCTGATCGTGTGGCCTTTATAACGAACGCTTAGCGTTTCGGAATTGTAGCGCTTGCCGCGGCATACTTCGCACATGACGTACACATCAGGCAGAAAATTCATTTCGATGCGGCGGAGCCCGTCGCCCTGGCAGGCTTCGCAGCGGCCGCCCTTAACGTTGAAGCTGAAGCGGCCGGGGCGGTAGCCGCGTTCGCGCGATTCGGGGAGCATAGCAAAAAGCTCCCGGATGGGAGCGAAGACGCCCGTATAGGTAGCGGGATTCGAGCGCGGCGTGCGGCCGATGGGGGCTTGATCGATCTCGATGACCTTATCGATTTGGTCGGCCCCGAGGAGTTCGCGATACGAGCCGGGCGGCTCCATCGAGCGATAGAGTTTCTGGGCTAGAGCGCGGTAGAGAATATCGTTGACTAGGGTGGACTTGCCTGAGCCGGAGACGCCGGTGACGACGGTGAGCAGCCCTAGCGGGAGGGTCACATCGACGTCTTTCAGATTATTTGCGCTGGCACCGAGGATCTGGATGGCTTTGCCGTTGGGGCTGCGCCGCTTCTCCGGAACGGCGATGCGCAAAGCGCCGCTGAGATAGCGGCCAGTGAGCGATTCGGCGGTCGCCGCGATCTGCTCGGGTTTCCCCTGCGCCACGAGGTAGCCGCCGGCATTACCCGCGCCGGGGCCGAGGTCCACGACAAAGTCTGCGCGGCGAATGGTGTCCTCGTCATGTTCGACGACGAGGACGGTATTGCCGAGATTGCGGAGCTGCTCGAGAGAGCCGAGCAAGCGGTCGTTGTCTCGCGCGTGGAGGCCAATGGAAGGCTCATCGAGCACGTAAAGAACGCCACGCAGGCGCGAGCCGATTTGCGTGGCCAGGCGGATGCGCTGGGCTTCGCCGCCGGAAAGCGTAGCGGCCGAGCGATCGAGACTGAGATAGCCAAGGCCAACAGCAAGCAGGAAATCGATGCGCTCAGCGACCTCCTCGAGAGGACGGCCTGCAATCTCGCGCTGGCGAGACGTGAGTTGCGCGAGGATCTTGTCGACAGCTGGGCGCGAGGCGGCAAGAGACAGAGCCGTGAAATCGGCGATGGAATAGCCGGCGAGTTTGACGGCGAGCGATTCGGGACGTAGGCGCTTGCCGTGGCAGACGTTACAAAGCGTGGCGGACATGTATTGCGTCATCCACTCGCGGTAAGAATCGGAATTGGATTCCGCGAAGTTGCGGTCGAGAAATTTGAGGATACCGGGGAAACGGAAGGCTTTTTCGCTGGCAGGCTTCCTACCAGGGGGCTCATTTTGTTCAGGACCGTTCCGACCGTTCGACGGGGGGTAGCCGTAAAGAAGCAGGTTCTGGGTACGCGGGGGAAATCTTTCGAAGGGTGATTCCAAATTGATGTGATAGGCATAGGCGGCAAGCTCCAGCGTGCGCTTGAGGATCGCGGAGCTGGAGCCTGGCCCGAGGCCGCCGTCGAAGAGCGGGCGTGTCCAGTCCGTAATAATCCTGGCGGGATCGAAATCGTACTTGGAGCCCAAGCCGTTGCAGGCCGGACAGGCACCGTAGGGTGAATTGAAACTGAAGGAACGCGGCTCGAGCTGCGGAACGGAGATGCCGCAATCCGGGCAAGCCAGCTTTTCCGAAAAGACATGCTCCTTGCCGCCGACGACAGCAACGGTAACGAGCCCGCCAGCGAGCTTCAGCGCCGTGGCGATGGACTGCTCGAGGCGAGCCGCGATGCCTTGCTTGACGAGGAGGCGGTCCACGACAACTTCGATGGTGTGGTTCTTGCGCTTGTCGAGGCTGGGGGTGGCATCAAGGGGATAGAGTTCTCCATCGATACGGACGCGGACGAAGCCATCTTGCGCCAACTTCTCAAGCTCTTTGCGGTAAGCGCCCTTTCTTCCGCGAATAACGGGGGCGAGGATCATGACGCGGTCGTCGGTTTGGCATAGCTCGCCATTGAGAATGGCTTGAACGATTTGCTCGCTGGACTGTCGTGCGATGGGATTGCCGCATTTTGGGCAATGGGGGATGCCAACGGAAGCATAGATCACACGGAGGTAGTCGTAGATTTCTGTGATTGTGCCGACGGTGGAGCGGGGGGAGCGCGTGGTAGTTTTCTGCTCGATAGCGATGGAGGGAGAGAGGCCTTCGATGACATCGACTTCCGGCCGCTCCATCTGGTCGAGGAACTGGCGGGCGTAGGCGGAAAGCGATTCGACATAACGGCGCTGTCCTTCTGCGTAAATTGTGTCGAAGGCCAACGAGGATTTGCCGGAGCCGGAAAGGCCGGTGATGACGGTGAGCGTGTTCCGGGGAATTTCGAGGCTGATGTTTTTCAGGTTGTGCTGGCGAGCGCCCCGAATTACCAGTTTGGTTAGGCCCATGAGACGAGAACGATCCCTCCAGAGGAGCTCCAGTGCCCAGCGGGTAGACTGAGGCCAGAATAACCCTTCACAATAGCAGGGAGAATTCGGCGGGGTCAAGAATAGGAGAACAGCGGCGAATTATTTGAACTTTGTCCAGAGGCGGAAGGGACGCAAGACCGGTGAAATGAAATGAGTTCAGGGAGCTTCTTGCTTCGAAAGCACCCAGTCCAGCGCTTCCTCCAGGTTACGGAAAATGCGGATTCCTCGTTCACCCGCGGCTTCGCGGAGAATTTCATACATCCGGCCGAGGCCAAATGCCAGGTCGTTCGGTACGAGAAAGGCGCGGCGCGATTCCGACAAGAAGATATTACGCACAGCCAGCAGCCGGATGTCGGCAGCGGTGAGGTCGATCTTGGCAACATGCGTGAAATCCAGGAGTTGCGAGTAACTTGGATCAAAATCAGGGTCAGCGAGAAGCCGATTCTGGTGCGAGAGGGCGTCTTCTTTGTTGAAAACGCCGGTTCCTGAGCTCATGACAAGCCGTCGTTCCTTATCGATCTTATAGAAGGCTGGCATGGCTATTACGTTCCGAGGCCATCGCCCACCTGGCCCAAAACCTCAAGAGTGCCTATTTGCTGAAGATTTTCGTTGAATTCCCAAGTAACAGTACAGCATAGATGATTCACAATAGACATCCATAGTTACAGATTCGCAAAATCTCCAGGGATGAACAGAGGGAAGGGAGCCCACAGGATTTATGGGACGGGTAAATTTTCGCGGGGGTAGAGCGTTTTTACCCGGCTATCTGGCGACAAGCTTCTGATAACAAATAACTTAGACATGGCTTGCCGTGTGCATAATCAAAGACAGTGGGGGAGGCGAGCCGAGGATCCCTTTAGGGGATTGAGGGCTGGGCCGGTTCGTTTCTCCCCCCTTTCACTTTCGCCGAGCGGTGACCCGGAAATCCCTCCGGACCGTCACCTTCCTACCTCAAAACACCCGAACGAAACCCGAACACGGCGGAAGTGCGCTTACCACATGGGCCACCGGGCGCGGATAGCCGGGTACCCCGAACCGAGCAAACCGTAAACGCTATGACTCCCCGTCAAAGGACTAATGCACTTCCCATGAACGAGTGGCGTAATCGCCCATGGTCAGAAAGAGCATGATGGCGAGCCAGAATACACCTGAAAAGATAACGAGCTTGGTTCGCTTTGTGCTGTAGTAGGCGTGCATGAAGAAGAGAACAACGAGAATAGCCTTGCAAGTGGCGATCACGAGAGCCACGATGACGTTCAAGCCCGCGAAATATTGGTTAAGGTCCACAGTGGCCGCATACACGGTAGTGCCGGTGAGGACCATCAGGGTAGCGAAAATCAAAACGTACAGTTTCGGTGAAACAATATGCTCGGACACGCGCGCCTCTCCCGATGGCCGTTACTTATGCCGGTCAATCAGATACAACAATGGAAAAAGATAAATCCACACGATATCGACGAAGTGCCAGTACAGCCCGATATTTTCAACGGGGGTGTTGTACTCAGCCGTGAAACGTCCTTTTAATGACTGCCGCAGTAACCAGATCAGCAAGCCAACGCCTACGACCATGTGAAGCGCGTGCAGACCAGTCATCCCAAAGTAAAGCGAGAAAAATAGCTGCGCGTGAGCATTGGTAGCCGAGTCGGACCCGGGCTCTAACTGGAAGGGGAGACCGGGGATATGATGCTCGACATATTTGTCGTGGTATTCGATGCCCTTGATGAATAGGAAGACACATCCAAGAATCAGGGTAAGGACAAGAAACAAGGGAATCAGCTTCTTCTTGGCGCACTCGGCGCTCCAGACGGCCATAGCCATCGTCAAGCTGCTGGCAATCAAGACCAAAGTGTTGATGGTGCCAAGTTTCAAGCTTAGGGTTGTGCTGGCCTCGGCAAACACTCCCGGATAGGTATGACGGTTGATTGTGTAGGTAAGAAAGAGGCCACCGAAGAACAGAATTTCGGTGGATAGAAAAATCCACATGCCGAGAGTAGCAGAGTCCTTCTGCTGCTCCATGGTCTGAAACTGTCCGTAAAGCTCTCCGGTGCGATGCACTCGGTACCCCTCTTCCGTTTCGATTTCCAGCGCCTCCGCAGGCGCCAGTGCTCCAAACTAATTTCGCCCTCGCGTTCAGTCGTCGCCGTGCGCCGGCGCAAGCGGCGTCCCGGGAGTTGCAAGTCCGAGATCGGGCCGATTCTTGTAGTCGTACGGCTCCCAATCGACCACCGGCGTGACTTCGAAATTCTCGGTCGGCGGCGGGGAGGCGGTCGTCCACTCGAGGCCTGTGGCCGGCCAGGGATTGGGACCGGCTGCTTTTCCATAGCGCACAGACCAGGTGAAATAAACCATCGGAAGGAGATAGCCAATAGCCAGGATGGAAGCCCCTGCCGTGGATAATACGTTGAGCACCTGGAATTCTGGCGGATAGTTGTGATAGCGGCGCGGCATGCCCATGAAGCCTAGGAGGAATTGCGGGCCGAAGGTCAGGTTAAACCCGACGAAAAGAGTTACGGCGGCTACGCGGGCCAGAAATTCGGGGTAGAGCTTTCCCGTGATTTTAGGCCACCAATAGTGCAACCCGCCTAAGTAGCCCATGATGGCACCGCCAACCATGATGTAGTGGAAGTGGGCGATCACGAAATAAGTATCGTGGATGTGAATATCCAAACCGAGGCAAGCCAGGAACAGGCCAGTCAATCCGCCGATGAGGAACAAGCCAATGAATCCGAGCGCGTAGAGCATCGGCGTATCGTAGGCGATGGAGCCCTTGTAGAGGGTAGCCGTCCAGTTGAAGACTTTGACGGCGGAAGGGATAGCAACGAGATAGCTAAGGAGAGAGAAAGCCAACGCAGAATAAGTCGATTGACCCGTCAGGAAGAGGTGATGCGCCCAAACGAAGAAACCGATGACGGCGATGGCGATGCTCGATGCGGCGATGAAGGTGTAGCCAAAAATGGGTTTGCGCGCGAAAGTGGGTATGATCTCGCTGACCACACCCATGGCCGGAAGAATCATGATGTAAACAGCTGGGTGCGAATAGAACCAGAACAGGTGCTGAAAAAGAATGGGATCGCCGCCGAGCGCGGGATTGAAAAAGCCGAGGTGCAATACGCGTTCGAGACCGGCGAGAAGGAGCGTGATGGCGATGACCGGCGTACCCAGGATAAAGATGATGCTGGTGGCGTAATGAGCCCAAATAAAAAGGGGCAAGCGGAACCAGGTCATCCCCGGAGCGCGCATAGTATGGATAGTAACGACGAAGTTGATACCGGTGAGAATCGAAGAGAACCCGTTGATGAAAATGCCGATTACCGCGGGCGCGACCGCGGAGTTCGAATAAACGCTGCTGAGAGGGGTATAAAAAGTCCAGCCAGTGTCCAAGCCGCCGCTCGCGAATGAATAAAGAACAAAACATCCGCCCGTGATGTACACGTACCAACTGAGGAGATTGAGCTTGGGAAAGGCGACGTCCTTGGCGCCAATCATCAGCGGGATAAGAAAATTGCCCAGCACAGCGGGGATAGAGGGAATTAGGAAAAAGAAAACCATGGCCACGCCATGCATGGTGAAAAGCTTGTTATAGGTCTCCGGCGAAACCAGGAGGCCATTGGGAGAGAGCAGGTGGATTCGAATCATGGCGGCGAATATGCCGCCGACAGAGAAGAAGAAAGTGACTGCAATGAGATAGAGCCAAGCGATACGCTTGTGGTCCGTAGTCAGCAACCAGGAGCGGATGCCGTAGGAAGCGTTAAGGTAATGATCGCGAGGCATGGTATATGCCGGTGCTGTAGTTGTGGTAGCCATGGCTTATCTTTTCCCTGCCGGTACGACACCCGCACCAGAGACAGGTACCGGCTGCGATTGCAAAGACTTGATGTAGGTGATCAAACTTAAAATCTCATCCTCCGTCAGCTGCCCTTGATACGAGGGCATCAGCGGTTGAAAGCCGGCCACGATTTTCGCGTTCGGTAGCAGGAGGGATTCTCGAATATAGGAATCATCCGCGGTTACGGTCGAGCCATCGGCCAAACGAACCTTGCCTCCATACAAACCGTTGAGCGACGGTGCCCGGCCCGATCCATTAGCTACGTGGCACATGCTGCAGGATTTCTCAGAAAACAGTTTTTCGCCGGCGAGGATTGGGTCGACGTCCGTAGCCTCCGACGAACTGGAAAGCCAAGACGCATAATCGGAAGGCTCCATCACCGTAACCCATCCGCCCATAATGGCGTGATTTGTGCCGCAATACTGTGAGCAGAAGAAATGATAGCGCCCAGGCTTGGTGGGACGGAACCACAAGGTATTGTAGTGCCCAGGAACCACGTCCATCTTGACTCGGAAAGCCGGCACGTAGAAATCGTGGATGACATCCTCGCTGGCGAGGATAAGTTTGATGTCGCGACCGACGGGGACGTGAAGTTCGTTGATCTCCTTTCGGCCGTTGGGCTGTTGGGCCTTCCACATCCATTGCTTGCCGACCACGTAAATATCCAGACTATCCGGCGGCGGCTGGCGAAAATCGACATAGACCACGGCCCCCCACCCGAACATAACCATCGACAAGAGAAAGGGGAGGATAATCCAGGTAACTTCCAGACGCATGTCGCCGTGGATGGGCGCGCCGATCTCGTTCTCGGACTTGCGGCGATATTTGAAAAAGAAATAGATAATCGCGGCGGTGATCACAACCGTAAAGAACGCGGACACGAGGATCATGAACGTCATTAGCGAGTCCACTTGGGGCGCGAAGTTGGAAGCCTGATCCGGATAAATTGGCAATTGCGACTGCACGGTTTAGTGGGCTCCTTGGCTCTTCCCTCGCGCGGCTGCAACATCGCGCCGGCGGAAAATCAAAATCCCCGCGACCAGGCACACAATCGTCAAAACTCCTCCCAAACGCAGAATCTTGAGTATGGAGGCGCTGTAGCGTGCGGTCGACGGGTCGTACTGATAGCAAAAAAGCAGGACGTGGTCGACGGCGGTGCCAATTTTTCCTGCCGAGGCGTCCACCAGACCGAGCCGAATGTCGCGGGAAGGATACTCGACCCCATAAAAGTAACGCGAGATGCGGCCATCGGGAGTCAGCAGCATGATGCCGCTGGCGTGCGCAAAGAGGCCTGACTTGGCGTCAAAGGAATACCTGAAATTGGCGGCTTTCGTAAGCGTGTCAATGGATTCTTTCGACCCCGTAAGATAGTGCCAGCCGTCGGCCGTTTGAGGGCGGCGAAATTGCTTCAGCGCCGATTCCTTTTTCTGGGCGGCTAACTCGGGAGACTCGCGCGGGTCGAAGCTGACAAAGACCACTTCGTAGTCCCGGCCGGGATTGAAAGAAAGCATGCGCAAGGTTCCGACGACGCCTTGCTCAAGCTGATCGCAAAGCATCGGGCACCCGTAGTAGACGAGCGCAAGGATCACTGGCCTCTGCTGGAAATAGTCGTGGAGCAAGACGTTGCGTCCTGTCTCGTCACGGAACGCTAGATCGAGAGGCAAACGCGCGTTGAGCGCCGGCTCGAAACCGACGTTCTGCAGAATGGGCGGCAAGCCATTCGACGCTGGACCGACATTATCCGGGACAGCCTGTGCGCTGCCGGCGCTTGAGGCTACCAGCAGCGCGAACCCTACGGAGATGGAACGCAGCCAGGTCATAATTTCACCGTCTTTTCTGCGTCGGCGCAGGCACAGTCGGCAGTCCTTTCGAGACAATGATTTTCATCGCTTCGTCCACTGGAATCTGCGCAATACCGGCCTGCTGATCAATCCAACCCAGCCTTTCATTCGCTGCTTCGTCTGCGCTCCTCTTAGTCCGCAGATCCTGCTGGGGGTCGGTCGTGTGCCCGGGTACGCCTTGAAGACGAGGCTCAGGCGGCATCGTCGGCGCTATCCCTTGACGCACGGGAGGGGGAGCGGAATCGGATTTATCGTCAATCTTTGTTGTGATCCGCAAAACATAAACGCTGATGAGAAACGTGGCAGCAACGGCGAGCGCAAGATAGAACAGATACAACACAATCGTGCGTGTGTTGACGTCTGTGGCCTCGAACGTGACGTCGGCATTTCTGGGCGGTTGCCCGTTCGTGTGTTCCGCGTTGTGATGCTCAGTGCTCATGGACTTCAATCGCCCCTTCAAGTTTTGGGTCGCCAAGAGGGAGAAGCGGCAGGCTCTTCAGATGTCTGGCAAAGAAAGCGAGCCACAACCCGCAAAGCGTAACAGGCACGACGACGTCAAACCAGCGCGGCAGAGCGTCGGACGTAAATTCCGGGCGCGTCGTCCAGTAAAGATCGACCAGACGCATGACGATAAGCAAAAAGGCCACTTTGGGCAGCAGGCTGGCGTTACGTTTCAGCCCGCGGGAAAGCAGCATGAAAAATGGCGTGAAGAAATGGAACAGCACAACCAGGATCGCAACCACGCCCCAGCTTCCATAGAGACGGCTGCGATAGAAACTGATCTCGTCCGGCAAGTTACCCGACCAAATGATCAAGAGCTGCGAAAAGGAAAAATAGGCCCACAACATGACAAAGGTGAGGAGTAATTTGCCAAGATCGCTCAAATGGCGCGGCTGGATCAGCCCGGCCATCGGAGCGGACCGCGAGAGCAAAACCGAAACAGCGATGACCAAACACAAGGAGGAAATGACTTCACCGGCGACGAAAATAAACCCGTAGATCGTGGAAAACCAGTGTGGCGACAGGGACATGGCCCAATCGATCGAAGCAAAGCCGACACCAAATACATAAAGGATGATCCCAGGCCCACTAAGCAGCTTGAATTTGCGCCGCAACACCCGGTTTTCCGTATCGATATCTTGCTGACGCGACCAACGATTGAGCGTGGCCGCCAACAATAGCCAAACAGCGAAATAAATAATCGCGCGGATGATGAAATTCTGAGGGGTGAGATAAGTCTTCTGGAAGTGCGAAAGCGCGCCCATCTCCGTTGCCGGGGGGTTCAGCCATGCGCCGTACAGATACTTCATGCCAAGAATGACAGGCACAAACAGGAGTGCCACGAGCCACAAGGTGCGCGACGCCGCCTCAAGAGGGCGGCGAATGATGATGCCCCAATCCCCGCTGGTTAGATGCTGGAGCATGAGCAGCCCCATCGAACCCAGCGACAGACCAAGAATAAGAAGAAACGAAATGAGATAGGACTGAAAAAACTGGGATGGCCACTTAGACCAGCCGATGAGACAGATGACCGCGCCGACTACGCCCACCACAAGTGCGCGTTGCTGCAGGCGGCTGACGCTCTCGGGCGCCATGTAGTCCTGCGAGGTCATTTCGCGGAGCCTCCTTGAGAAAGCTTCTGCCGCAACTCCTCGGGCAGTTCGGAAACAGGAGCGTTGCGGCTCAATTGGAGCGCGCGGACGTAGGCAACAATGGCCCAGCGATCCCGGGGCGGTATCTGCGCGGAGTAGCCTTGCATGGCACCAAAACCGTTGGTGATCACATCGAAGATGTAACCGTTAGGAACCTCGCGCAGACGGTCCTGATGGTAGGTAGGCGGCTGTTTCATCCCGCGCATGACAACCATGCCGTTGCCGTCGCCCTGCAGGCCGTGGCATGGCGTGCAAAAGATTTTATAGCGTTCCTGACCGCGATCGAGGAGATCCTTGGTCAGCGGAAGAGGAAAAGCATTTGAATCCTTGGAGACAAACAACGCGTCATCCGCGAGCGAGCCGCGCGGAACGGTATTGTCAATCAAAGGCCGCTCCGAACGGCCATCCTCAAAGAACGAACTGGGCGAGAGCGGCTTGTTCTTGGGCTGATCGGCCATGTCCTGGCGGCAGCCGGTCATAAATGACAGGCTGGCCGCGGCGCACAAGAACACGAACGTCTTCGAAATGAATTGCGTTCGCGAGGTGTCAGTCATCATCCACCTCGCTGACATGCTGCGCATCGATCCCTTTCAAGAACCGCGAAGCCTCCGTCACGCTAAATTTCGGATCGTTTGCCTGCAGGCAAAGGAAGAAACGGTCGGCCGATGCATGTTTCTGGAAGCGGTCGAGGTTAAAGAGGGGGTGATGCGGCTGCGGTAACTTATTCATCGCGAGCATTCCGAATACGGCGCACAACGATGCCCCAAGAACGGTCAGTTCAAAGGTGACGGGAATAAACGCAGGCCAGCTATTCAGAGAGCGTCCGCCAATATTCTCGGGGTAGGAGATGACAGAAACCCAATATTGAAATCCAAAAGCACTCAAACCGCCCAGTAATCCCCCGATCAGCGTAACAAGCGGCACCAAAGTACGCTTGAACCCCAAGGCTTCGGAAAGGCCTTCGACCGGAAACGGTGTGTACGCATCCATGTTTTTGTAGCCAGCCTCGCGTGCCTTGTCCGCCGCCTCGATAAGCTTCCGAGGTGTTTCAAATTCACCCACAACGCCGTAAATGCGCTGGCGGCTTTCCATTATTCATGTTCCTCGGAGTTGTGCGCCACTAATTCGCGCATCTCCGCAATTGAGATTGCCGGCAAAACGCGTACGAACAGGAAAAGCAGTCCCGCGAACAAACCGAGCGTGCCCGTCAGAACGGCGTAGTCCCAGAACGTGGCGGAATAGCGTCCCCAGGCGGAAGGATCGAAATCACGAGTGAGGCTGATGACCACGATGACGAAGCGCTCGAGCCACATGCCGGTGTTAATGACCAACGACATCAAGAAAAGGATAATCACGTTGGTGCGAACCTTCTGGAACCAAAGCAGTTGCGGCGTGAGGATGTTGCAGAGGATCAAGGCATAGTAGTAATGCGCGTAGGGACCGTGCAGCCGCTGCTCGACAAGGAATACGTCCCATTTGTTGCCGCTGTACATGGACATGAAAAACTCAAAAAAGTAGCCGTAGGCCACGATTAACCCGGTGGCCAACATCACCTTAGCCATGTTCTCCAAGTGCCGCATGGTGATGAAATCCTCGAGATTGTAGGCCGCGCGGAGCGGAATCGCGATGGTGATGACCATCGCGAAACCAGAGTAAATCGCGCCCGCCACGAAGTACGGAGGAAAGATCGTAGTGTGCCAGCCGGGAACGATGGCGATCGCGAAATCGAAGCTCACCACGGTATGCACGGAGAGCACAAGCGGGGTGGCAAGACCCGCCAGCAGCAGGTATGCGGATTGATAACGCTGCCAGTGCCGCGCAGAACCCCGCCAGCCCAGCGCCAACATCCCGTAGATGATGGCTTTGGGCTTTGAGACGGCGCGGTCACGCAGTGTGGCAAGGTCAGGAATCAAGCCCACGAACCAGAACAGGAGCGAAACCGTGAAATAGGTGGAGACCGCGAACACGTCCCAGATCAAAGGGCTGCGGAATTGCGGCCAAATATGCATCGTGCTGGGATAGGGAAACATCCAGTAGGCGTACCACGGACGGCCAGCATGGAGGAGCGGAAACAGGCCGGCGCACATGACCGCAAAGAGGGTCATCGCTTCCGCGAATCGGTTGATTGAGGTACGCCACTTCTGATTGAGCAAAAAGAGAATGGCGGAGATGAGCGTGCCGGCGTGCCCGATACCGATCCACCAAACGAAATTGACGATCGCGAAGCCCCATCCGATGGGGATGTTGATGCCCCAAATGCCGACGCCTTTGCCAATCAAATAAACGATAGCGACATTAAGAAGCATTATAAAGAAAAAGCAAATGCCGAACCCTACGAGCCATCCCAACGAAATGGGCCGCGTCAGTACGATCGAACTTATTTTGTCGGTGATCGAGTCGTAGGTATGCCCAGGCCCGAGAACGGGAGTGAGGCGGCGAAGCTCTGGAGAATTGATTGGCGGCTCGCTGGCGCTCATGCCTTCTCCAGTTCAGGATTCGGATTACGAACGGCCGCAAGGTAGGTCGTGCGCGGGCGCGAGTTCAGCTCGCCGAGTAGCGAATAGTTTCGGGTCTGCGTTTTGAGCTTCGCCACGCGGCTGTTGGGATCGTTGGCATTGCCAAAGACGATGGCTTGAGCAGGGCAGGCGGATTCGCAAGCCGTAACAATCTCGCCGTCCTTGATGGGGCGGTTCTGTTTTTCCGCTTCGATGCGCGTATGGTTGATGCGCTGGACGCAGTATGTGCATTTTTCCATGACGCCGCGGCTGCGAATCGTTACTTCCGGATTGCGCAGCAGCTTGAGCGAGGGCGTCTCCCAATCCTGGAAACGGAGAAAATTAAATCGCCGCACTTTGTAGGGGCAGTTGTTCGAACAATAGCGGGTGCCGATGCAGCGGTTGTAAACCATGTCGTTCAAGCCTTCCGCGCTGTGCACCGTGGCGCCGACGGGGCAAACCTGCTCGCAAGGCGCATTCTCGCACTGCTGGCACGGGACCGGCTGGAAAAATGTCTCGGGGTTCTCGAGCACATCATAGTCGGGCCCACCCGGATCGCCAGTATCGGTTGCGAGCTTTGTGTAGTAGCGGTCGATGCGAATCCAGTGCATCTCCCGGCCCCGCATAACCTGGTCTTTGCCCACGACGGCAATATTGTTCTCCGATTGGCAAGCGATCACGCAAGCGTTGCAGCCATTGCAGCTATTCAAATCGATGGCCATGCCCCAGGCATAGCCTGGGTAAGCGAATTCCTGGTACAAAGACATTTCCTTGGGCGGTTGCTCATCGCCTTCGTGAGCGAAAGCGGGATTCTTTCGGTATTCCTCAAGCGTCCCGCTGGCCAGAATCTTCCTGCCCTCCATCTGGAAGTGATACTGCGTGCAGGCCAAAGGATAGTCATCCCCGGTCTTCTTGATCGCTTCGGTACCTGCAGCGGTGTCCCACAGGGCCGTGGAGGTACGCACAACGTAAGCGTTGAAACCTTTATTCGAACCAGTGTAACCGGCTTTATGGCGGCCATAGCCAAGCGGAAGCACCACCACATCGTCTGCTTGCCCCGGCAGGATCCAAGCGGCGGCGGTAACTTTGCTGTTGGAAATCGAGATGTCGAGCACATTGGTAATGATCTGGCCATGCTCGCCGCCGCGCGCCGCCGCGCGTTGCGTGAGCTGAAGCTTCTCCGCCGTTCTTGGGCTGACCAGGGCGGCATTATCCCAGGTGAGTTTGGTGACCGGCCGGGCGAGCTCTTGCAGCCAGCCGTTATTGGCGAAGCGGCCGTCGTATGTATTTGAATCTGGGCGGAAAATAAACTCGATCTGCCCCGGGAGCGGCGCGATTGCCGGCGGGAGACTCGCCGGATTGAACTTCGGAGCAACGGAAATCGGCGCATACGCGCTATTTGCTATGACGCCGTCGTTCAGGGTCTTACGCCAATACAGCTCTTGATCGGTCGCACCGGCAAGCGTGTTAAGACGGTCGCGAACTGTATCATACGCGGCTTGACTGGGGTTTTCGGTGAAGGCAGCAAGAACTTCGAAAGCCGAGTGCGTATGGTAGAGTGGGGCGATCAGCGGCTGAATCACGCTGACTGTGCCGTCGAAGGCCCGCGCATCTCCCCAGGTTTCCAAAAAGTGCGATTCTGCGATGTGCCACTGGCAAAATTCCGCCGTCTCGTCGAAATGCGAACTGACCAGCACGGCAGTTTTGACCTTCTTGAGCTTCGACGTGAAATCAAAATTATGCGGGGCGTCATACACCGGATTCGAACCGAACATGACCAGCGTTTCGACTTTGCCTGCGTCCATATCGGCGCAAAGCTCGGTGAACGATTCCAATTGATTGACTGGATTCGCTTCGACGGGCTCGGTGTAGTAAAGCGTTGTGCCAACATTCCCGAGAGCCGCATTGATGGCGTGCGCAAGAGCGTGCACTGCCGGAGGCTGGAATTCGCCTGCAACGACAAGAGAAGTGCCGCGGTGTTTTTGCAAGTCGCTGGCCACGGCATCCAGCCACTTCTGCACGGAGGGCGCGAGGGTCCCGCTCCCGCCCAGTCCCATCAAAGCAGCCAGGCCGCGCGCGAACTGCTCGACTTCGGAAGCACGCAGCGGCAAGCGATGATCGGCACTCGCTCCGGTGACGGAAGGAGTCGGCTCCACAACATAAAGCCGGCTCATCGTGTCGCCCGGCCCGCTCAACTTTCTGCGCCGGTAATACCCATTCATGTAAGCAATGTGCCCGGGCCCGCTTGCCAGAAAATCGGAATCGAGCGAGACAATGACGTCGGCCTTTTCTGGACGGTAGATCGTGTTCACGTATCGTCCGAAAGCGAGCTTGCTTCCTTCGCGAGGACCGTCGCTTCCCGCTGGTTCCCACTGGTGCCACTTGGAGCCGGGAATCCGTTTGAGGACACTCTCGATCTGCGCGGCCAGCAACGGTGAGGTTAGCGTGCCCGTCAAGATGCGGAAACCTGCGCCATTCACGGAGTGAGCAATCTCAGCAGCCGTCTGCGCAGCGTTCTGGAACTGTTCCCAGGTACGAATCTCGCCTAAATTTGTAACCGTCTGCGCCCGATCCGGGTCGTAGAGGTTGAGCACAGAGGCCTGCGCGATCACGTCCGTGCCGCCCAGACTGGAGGGATGATCGGGATTCCCGGCCACGTGCGTGGGCCGTCCCTCGTGGCTGGTGACCAGCAACCCAATGGCATCCGCACCGAACGGCATCGCCGTGGCGTAGTACTGCGGCTTGCCGAGAATCATTCCGTCGGGCTGCTTTACATAGGGAACAAGGAGCTGCTCGGGCGCGTCCCCGCAGCCGGTGATCCCCGCGAAAGCCAGCGATGCCGCGGCCAGTTTCAGGAAATCGCGGCGGTCGATTGATTCATCCCATTCCGAGGCCTGCCGGGGAAATTCGCGGTGCAGCAATTCATCGAAATGTGGATCATCGGCCAGCTCTTCTAGTGTCCGCCAGTACTGTTTGCCGCTTTTCGCCCGCAATTTCGCGCGCACCGCCGCGAGATCCAGACTGTGTTCGTGCACCGCTGCATCCTCGGAGTGCAAGCCGGAAGAATCGCCGGGGTGCAAGGAATCCTCGTGTCCCTCGTGTTCGTGCTTATGGCCTTCGATAGAGTCGTTTTCGCGCATATCGTCCGTTAGCGATGACAGGTCGAACAACTGGTCAGTTCTGCCGTTGTACGAATCTTTCTCTCGACTGCGAATTGCTTGCCAATTTCTTCCTGATTCGAGGGAGCTTTCCAATCCATGTTGAATACTTGATCGAGCGGGCGCAGCGCTTTCTGGGGATCACGGTGGCAGCCCAGGCACCATTCCATCAGCAACGGTGCGGCTTGAAACACCAGCGGCATTTGATTGACGGTGCCGTGGCAGGTGGAACAGCCCACGCCTTTGTTGATGTGAATGCTGTGATTGAAATAAACGTAATCGGGAAGACGGTGGACTTTTACCCACCGAATCGACTGATCCGTGCGGTAGCTCTCGCGAATAGGTTCCAGATACGAGGCATCGGCATACAGGACGGAATGGCAATTCATGCACGTCTTCGTCGGAGGGATGCCCGCAAAGGAGGAAGTTTCAACCGAGGTATGACAGTAACGGCAGTCTATTCCGTCATCGCCGGCGTGATGTTTGTGGCTGAATTGCACGGGCTGCTCGCGCGTAACGTTCTGATTCGTGTAATACGGCGTGTGCGCCAAACCTAAAACGGCCACGAGCCCCAGTCCAGCCAGAAAAACAGCTGCGAACAGACTGAATCTCGCAATTAAGTTCGTGCTTCGATGAAAAATCTGGGCCATATCAGCGCTGCACTTTGGCGAGGCCTCCCCCGGGAAGGATCAGAAACCCGGAAGCTTCGCGGTGTCCTGGCCGGGGAGTGCGCAACCGGCTCACAATCGACCGCATAGTTTCCGATAAAACTTTCTGGAATGCAACCGTCTCGCGCATTTTTTTTAAAAATATTTTCTTCAGTTGCAAGCCCACGTGAGAACTGCTCCTTCGAACAATTCGAAACCACCGCAATAGTTCTAATCCCTGCGCGTGCTTGCCACCGTTCCGGCCTCTGCTATCTGATTTACGCTGCAATTGACGGTTGTAGTTTTTTAGGGAAGTAGCCGTGTGCAAGGCACAGCCGTGTTATCTTAGAAGCATTCTTCGCCGTCGATGCGCATGCGGCGGAGCCTACCCGGTGCACTGCTGGGGCGTGGTCCAATCGGTAGGACACCTCACTGTTAATGAGGACGGTGGAGGTTCGAATCCTCCCGCCCCAGCCAATTTTTCACTGCTCCACCCGCGGTTCTCTAATCACGATCGGCCGGCAAACCCGCTTCGGTCCAACCTCTCCAGCCACCATCCATTGATTCCACATTCGTGTATCCCATCTTCTGCAGATTGTCCGCGACGAGCGCCGAACGAAAGCCACCTCCGCAATAAAGCACGAGTTTGGTCCCGGTATCCTCCACGCTCTTTTCAATATCGCGCTCTATAATCCCCCTCCCCATGTGCACCGCGCCAGGCAGATGCCCTCTGGCCCATTCATTGTCTTCCCGCACGTCCACCAAAACCATTTTTTCGCCCGCGTCGATGCGCCTTTTCACATCGGGAACATTGGTTTCCTTGACGCGCTGCTTGGCGTCCTGGACAAGCTTCAAGAATTGCGGCGAATGCACCATAAGATCCTCCCCAATACGGTTGGCGCAAAAAGCCTAGCACAACGATCGAATGCTGCGCCAAACAGATATTTGTGAAAACGATTCGCGCGGCCTGCGCGTCGTTTCCGAACTGCGTAGCGCGCCACGGAGGGGATTCGCAGTTTCAGGGATTGGCTTTCTCTCCGGAATCTTTCTTCGAGTACAAACGCACCAGGTTCACCAGGTTCCAGCGCATGGTTTCCGGCACCCGATCGCCTTCTCCCATCATTTTTCCCTTGCCCTTGGTAATGATGTAGAAAATTTCGCCGTCCGTCTTCCCTGCAAACGTTGCCGGATCGTGCCAGTCGTGCATGGTCAATTTCATGGATTCGACGACGTCACCTTTGCCATCGCCCTTTGCACCGTGGCACATATCACAGTCGTAGCCGTACACCTTGCGAGCCGCTGCAAGCCCTTCGGGCGTCTGCTTCACCGGATTCTTCTTATCAATGTCTTCCTGCGGGATCTTAAACTCCTCCGTGGCGGCTTGCGTGTCTTTCGATTTTTCCTGTGCGGTGTCCTGTTTCGCTCGCGCCATTCCGAAGCTGGCCGAAAGAATCAGGCATGCAACCAAGAGAACCTTGGACATATTTTCCTCCCGACACAACGGGCCGGCCGAAAGAGGGGTATCGGCTAGATTCTTTGAGCGGATTCTACGCCAGCAGATCGGGCAAAGATAGGGCCGCGGCCCTCAGCCAATGCTTCTTGTAACTACCGTGGCGCGCTGCGCCAACAGAATCTGGGTGGCAGTCGGAACGCCCTCTCGATTGCATCACTTTGTTGTTTGCTGAATCGCAACCGCGCCTGGCCCCCGCGTTCATCGCCGCGGGCACCACGCATCCTTTGCGAGGCCGCAGACCGTCCAAACTGTTTCCTGTACGGGCGTACAGGCCACCGCTGGTTCTGTTGTCGTCATCGCTAGCAAGAATGGAGTGGGCTCAAGATTTTTCGAGGGAGTTGCGTGCTGGCAAAACTCAAGTTCGATCAAAGACGGCTCAGTCCAAATCCCTCCAATTGGGACCGGAACCAATCTCCACCACAAGCGGCACTGTCAGCGTGTGCACTCCTTCCATCTCTTCGCGCACAAGTCTTTCGATTTTGTCCTTTTCTCTTGGCGGAACTTCGAAAAGCAGCTCATCGTGCACCTGCAATATCATCTTCGCTTCCAATTCTTCCTCGCCCAGCCGCCTATCGATATTAATCATGGCCAGCTTGATAAGATCCGCCGCCGTCCCTTGCAGCGGCGAATTCAATGCCGTGCGCTCCGCAAAACTGCGAAGCTGCGCTTGCGGAGAATTGATCTCCGGGATCGGCCGGATTCTTCCAAAGAGCGTTTTTGCCACTCCCGTCTGGCGTGTTTCCGCAAGGATTTTGTCTAGAAATTCCTTTACTCCCCGGTACCGCGTAAAATACGCGCTGATGAATTGCGCGGCTTCTTTCTGCCCGATGCCAAGCTGCTGCGCGAGCCCGAACGCCGAGAGGCCGTAGATAATTCCAAAATTGATGGCCTTGGCCGCGCGGCGATGCTCGGCATTTTGCGCCATAGGCCCGACGCCGAAAACTTCTTGCGCCGTGCGCGCGTGAATGTCTTCTCCATTGCGGAACGCATCCGTCAGAACCGGATCGGCCGAAAAATGCGCCATCACGCGCAATTCAATTTGCGAATAATCCGCCGAAAGCAGAATCTTCCCCTTCTCCGCCACAAACGCCGCGCGAATCTCGCGCCCTAGCTCCGTTCGAATCGGAATGTTCTGCAAATTCGGATCGCTCGAGCTAAGCCGGCCGGTCGCCGCCGTCGTTTGCGAAAAGCTCGTATGCAGCCGTCCCGTTTCCGGGCGTATCAATTTCGGCAGCGCGTCAACGTACGTCGATTTCAGCTTCGAAATCTCGCGGAACTCGATGATTTTCGCCGGTAACGCGTGCTGCGCCGCCATTTCCTCCAAAATATCCGCCGCGGTCGACCGCACTTTCCCTTTCCCGCGCCGAGCCGGCGGCTGCAGGTTCAGCTTGTCGAACAAAATCTCTGCAAGCTGTGCCGGCGAGTTAATGTTGAATTCATTTCCAGCAAGTTTCCAAATCTCCTTTTCGAGGCGCCGGACTTCCTTCTCCATCGACTTGGACATCTTCTCCAGTTCTTTCGGGTCCACGCGGACCCCAGTACGTTCCATGTCTGCCAGCACCGGTGCGAGCGGCAAATCAATTTTTTCGTAAACCCCGGCAAGTTCTTGCTCGTCGATCTGCGCGCGCAAAACGGGAGCGAGCCGTTGCAGGTGGTCCGCGCGCTCACCGGGTCCTCCACCGAGCATCGCGTTGAATTGGCGCATCACCACGTCGGCAAAATTGTGATTTGCTGTCGTCGGCCGCACCAAATACGAATAAAGCTGCGTCGCGTGTTTCACATTGGAAGCGCGTCCCGTAAGCAACTGAAAGAGTTTTGGATCGTGAAGAATCTTCGGACGCTTCGCATCTGCCAGAACCGGCACAAGCGCTTTCAGCGCCTCTCCCTTCTCATCCAGCCAAACAGAACGCCCTTCGCCAGCCTTCGAAGAAACTTCAATCGAGGCTATCCGCGTTCCAAAACCTTCCGATTCGCGCGCACCCAGCTCCAAATTCAGCCAAACCGCCAGCGGCTGCTTAGCTGGAAGCTTACCGAGATACGCGCGAAATTCGGCAACATCGGCAAAGGCAACGTACTCCGCTTTCACGGTGGGTTCCGCGCTCGCGGGCGCGGACGAAGCAAGCGCCTCCGCGCTCAACTCCTTCAAGAGCGAATTGAAGCCCAGTTCGCGATACAAGATAACGAGCGCGGCCACGTCCGGATCGCGCCGCTCGAGCGCGTTCAAATCTAGTTTCAACGGCAGGTCTGTCGCGATCTTCGCCAACTGCTTCGACATCATTACCTGTTCGCGTTGCTGCTGCAGTGCCTCGCGATATCGTTTGTTCGGCACTTCATCCGCATGATCCAGCGCCTTCTCGACACTCCCATATTTCTTGATCAGCTCCGCTGCGCCTTTTTCGCCGATACCCTTTGCTCCAGGAATGTTGTCGACGGTGTCGCCCAGCAGCGCCATGTAATCAATAACCCGTTCCGGAGGAACACCTAAACTTTCTTCCACTTTCTTCGCATCGACGATGATGTCCGCCTTCGCTCCCCCAGATGCTGTGCGAAGTGTTCGCACATTTTTCCCGACCAGCTGCATCATGTCTTTGTCGTTCGAGATCACCAGCACATCCAGATTCTTCTTCGCCGCTTGCACGGCCATCGCGCCGATCACATCGTCCGCTTCATATCCCTGCACTTCCAGAATCGGTAGCCTCATCGCTTCGCACAATCGCCGCACAAACGGCAATTGCACGCGCATTTCATCCGGCATCGGCTGCCGCTGCGCCTTGTACTTTTCAAACAGTTTGTCCCGAAACGTCGCGCCGGGAGGATCGAACACGATGCCAATATAGTCCGGCTGGTAATCTTTGATGAGTCTGCGAAGAATATTGCCAAAGAGAAACGGCACGTTGGTAGGAGTGCCGCCCGGCCCGGTCAGCCGCTGCGGCATCGGCGCAAAAAAGGCGCGGTAGATGTGCGCCATCGCATCCACAAGGAAAAGTTTTTTCGGTGCAGCAGGCATGCCGGCGAGTATAGCAAACGCTTGCGGAAGCGACCTCAGTTCCGTGGAAACGGATTTGGTTCGGAAAAACAAAAAGAGGACGCAAGTCATCGCGCCCTCTTTTGCTTCCAAATTTATTTGATCTATTTGCTTGGTGCCGCGGCTACTTGTTCTGGTACGACGAGCAGCAGTCTAGTACCGCCGTCCAAATGCACATTCTTGCCACTCGAAGTTATGACGGTTACTTGGCCTGCGCTCGACGAGGTCACCATAAGTTTCAAATCCTTCAATCCATACACACCACGGCTATCTGTGGGCAAAGACTTTAGTGCGCTTGGCAGCCTAGGAGGCCCGTCCGCGGGATAGCTAGGCCTTCCAGGCGATGCCATCGGCGTGTGGCTCGTGCCCATCGGCGATCCGCCCGCAGCCGCAGGGGTTGTCCCACTCATGGGATCACTGCTTGGCGCCGCGAACCCGCCGGAAAAATCACCTTGCGGCGCGGCGATCGCGAGTATTGCCACATTGAGCGAAATTTCCTCGCCTTTCTTCGGGATTGCCTTGTCAAACTGAATCGCCAGCGTGGATCCGCTATCGCCCTTCGATCTCGCCGTGGCTTCCGTTACGTGCCCCACTACCTTTGCACCTATTGGCACAATTGTTTTGCCGGCGTTCTTTATTTCCTCGGTTGTGTGCGCTTCAACTTTGTCGCCAACCTTGGCTTTCTTCGAATCCACCGACGAATTCAGTTCTGCGCTCACCGCGGTTCCGCTCGGCAGCGTGGCCCTCCCCGCCTCTGCCTCCGCCGCACTACTCGATGTCGCCGGTGTCTGTGCGCTCGGTTGCGTCTGCGCCGCGGCACCCGCCGCAAACACGGCGCCGGCCAGTACGGCAATTCCAGCTCGTATCATTAGTCTGCCTCCAAATGCGAATGGGCGGGGCAACTTCTATCGTGAATCTTTCCTATACATGGTGACGCTCCCACGCCAAGAATAGTTGCATTTGCAATGTCCCCAAAGCGGGCTAAAGATGCAGTCGAAGAAAACTACGGCCCAAAAACATGATTCTGTGGAGCGCGAGCCAGTCATGGTCCGTCTGCGCTGGTCTGACTAAGAAATGATGCCCAGCGGCTTGGCCACTTCCGCCAATATCTCCGCCGCTCGCAAGAGTTGTTCTCTTTTGTGCGTCGCGCTCACGATGGCTCGCAGTCGCGCTTTACCCTCCGCCACTGTAGGGTATCCGACCGCCGGAGCAAAAACACCCGCTTCAAACAGCTTTTTGGAAAATTCGAACGCCTTGGCTGCGTCTCCCACATGAATCGGAATAATCGGCGTCTCGCTCACCTTGAACTGGAATCCGCGCTTCTTCAATTCCCGCTTGAACATTTTCGTGTTCGCCCAAAGCCTTTTCACCAGCTTCTCGCCTTCCGGCGAGTCCAGCAAAGTGAATGCCGCCTGGCAAGCCGCCACGGTCGCTGGCGGATGCGAAGTCGAGAACAAGAACGGTCGCGCGCGCAAATACAGAAAATCAATCAAATCGCGCGACCCAGCGACATACCCTCCCATCGCACCGATGGCTTTGCTCAAAGTACCCACTTGAATATGCACGCGCCCGTGGCAATTCAGATGATCCACGGTCCCGCGTCCCCCGCGCCCTAGCACACCGCTCGAATGCGCGTCGTCCACCATCACGATGCAGTTGTACTTTTCCGCGAGGTCGCAAAGCGCCGGCAGCCGCGCGATATCACCATCCATCGAAAAAACGCCGTCGGTAATAATCAGCTTCTTCCCCGGAAACTCCGCGTGCTCTTGCAAAATCCGCTCGCAGTCCGCCACATCTTTGTGTTTGAAAACCTTAATGGTCGCTTTCGAAAGCCGCGCTCCATCAATGATGGACGCGTGATTCAGCTCATCCGAAATAATCAGGTCTTCTTTTCCGAGCACCGCTGAAACCGTTCCGGCATTGGCCGTAAACCCCGATTGGAACACCACGCACGCTTCCACATTCTTAAATCGCGCGATCTGCTCCTCAAGCTCCATGTGAATCTTCATCGTCCCGGCGATGGTGCGCACCGCGCCGGCTCCCACGCCGTATCGCTTCACCGCATCCAGCGCGGCTTTCCGCAAACTCTTGTGCGTGGTCAGTCCCAGATAATTGTTCGAAGCCAGGTTGATCACTTCCCGGCCGTCAAAAGTGCACACGGGCTTCTGTTCGCCTTCCAGCACCCGCAGTTTGGGCGCCACGCCTTTCGCCCTCAGCTCGTTCAATTGGTCGGAGATGTATTGCGTCGGATTCTTCTTTGTCGCCATCGTTGCAGTGTCGGACATGTTTAGACTCCTGAAGTGAACTTGGCTGGTGGACAAACCATTTTCCGCCAGTCATCGCTTCTGAGCAACTGAATCGAACCTGGTTTCGGCGGGATTGTGGAAATTCACCATGGACGGTCGGCGAATTAATGAAGCGAACAAAGATGCTGTCTAACGCGGCACACCATCAGGGTACAACAAAACTTTCCCCGCCAATCCGCCCTGAAGCAGCGTGAATGCATTCTCGAATTTTTCCAGCGGCGCGCGTTCCCCAAACAGTGGCTCCAAATCCAGCCGCCCGGCCTTCAACAGCGCCGTCATCTCCACCCACGTCTCATACATCCGCCGCCCATAAATCCCTTGCACCGTCGCGCCTTTGAAAATCACGTCATACACCAAATCCAGGGGGACATTTTCCGTCGGTATCCCCAGCAAAGATGCCCGACCGCCTGCTCTCAGCGATTTAAAACCCTGCTGAATCGCCGTCGGATTCCCGCTCATTTCCAGAAGCACATCCACACCCGTCCCGCCAGTCTCAGCCAAAATCCGCCCAACGGCATCCTCGGCTGCAGGATTCAACACCACGTCCGCGCCCATATTCTTCGCCATCGCGCGCCGCTTTTCGTTCGTCTCCGTCGCAAACACTGTCGAGCTCCCGCAGGCCTTCGCCACCGCGATCGACATCAACCCAATCGGCCCGCACCCCGTTACCAAGACCGTTTGTCCTGCAATCTGCCCAGCCAAAACGGTATGCACGGCGTTCCCCAGCGGATCAAGAATCGCCCCGTAATGCTCCGGAATCGCCGGATCGAGCTTCCAAATATTTGACGCCGGAATTTTCACGAACTCCGCGAACGCTCCATCCTGATCGATCCCAATAATCCGCAAATTCTGGCAAATATGCGCTTCGCCCAGCCGGCACTGATGGCAATGCCCGCAATTGACGTGCATCTCCGCGCTAACAAAGTCCCCGGCTTTCACCGCCGTCACTTCTTCGCCTACCCGCTCCACCACGCCGCAAAACTCATGCCCCAGCGTCAACGGCGGCTTGATCCGTCCCTGCGACCACCGGTCCCAACCATAAATATGTAAATCCGTCCCGCAAATCGAAGCGGTCTTCACGCGCACCAATACGTCCGCCGCACCAATCGCCGGCACCGGCGCCGTCTCCATCGAAAGCCCGCGCCCTGCCTGCATCTTCCGCAACGCCTTCATCGTCGCTGCCATCTATCGTGGCCCTCGCTCAAGACGCAATCCCCGATGCTAGCACAGCCCCGTGGGGGCACGGCACGCCGTGCCCCTCTTCGATTGCCCCGTTCGCATTTTGTTTCAATTCCATCTCGAATTGTCTCACCGCGCAATCTCCTCCAAAACCAACCCATTCGTCCGCGGCCCCATCACTCCCACTACAATCGCCACTAATCCCATCGCCACCGCCAACATCGCAAACACCGCCGGCACTCCATGCACCAGCACTGCCCCAATCAAAATCGAAGTAAACGCCGCGCTCAACCGGCTCCAGCTATATGTGAAACCCACGCCTGTTCCTCGCAACCGCGTCGGAAACAATTCCGCCTGATACGCATGAAACGCCGCCGAAAACCAATAATTCGCCAAAGTCAGAAGCGCCCCGAATCCCACAACCGCAGCAGGCCCAATCGAATTCCCGAATCCCAGTCCCAATGCCGCCACAAGCAAAGCCAGCACCACAATCGTCCACTTCCGTTCGAACCGGTCCGATGTCCATGCCGCCAAAATCGGCCCCACCGGCGACACCATCGCGATCAACATCGTGTACTCCAGCGAGTGCAGCAGCGAAACTCCCCGTTTCAACAAAAACGTCGGTGCCCAATTCGCAAATCCATAAAACCCAATCGTCTGCAAGGCCTGAAAAATAACCAGCATGACCGTGCGCGAAAGATAAGGCGCCCTCCACAACTCCGAAAACGACGCCCGTTCGGCCTCTCCTACACCATGTGTCACCCCGAGCGGAGCAAGGGATCCGCTTTTCTCCTTCTTCTCCGTGTCCTCTGCGCTCTCCGTGTCCTCTGTGTAAATTCCTTTTCCTTCTTTCGTCTTGCCACTCGTCACTCGCCACTCGCCACTTCTTCCCAAAGTAGAAAAGGTTTCCTTCTCCAACCCCGTCATTACCGCGTCCGCTTCCGCCACTCGTCCCCGGCTCTCCAGCCACCGCGGCGACTCCGGCAACCTCCGCCGGAACCACCAAGTCAACAGTGCCCCGGACGCCCCAATCACCATCACCCACCGCCACCCGCTCATTAAAAAATGTGTCGGCACAAGCAAGCGTGAAAGTACCGCCGCCACCGGCACCGCGCAAAATCCCACCACCTGCGTGATCGCCACGTACCGCCCCCGCGCGCGCCCCGGCACCACCTCCGTAACATACGCATCAATCACCACAATTTCCGCGCCAATCCCCACACCCGCAAAAAATCGCAGTGCAATCAGCCAATTTGCCGAGACCGCAAACGCATCCGCAAACGTAAACACCGAATAAATCAAAAGCAGCAAAATGAACGCGCTCCGCCGCCCCATCCGGTCGCTCCCCATCCCAAACACGACCGTCCCCACAAACATCCCCAAAAATCCCGCCGCCACAAAAAACGTAAACTGCCGCAGCGTAAGAAATCCCGACTGCTGCAAAGCCGCCCCGATATACGCCACAATAAAAATGTCATAAAGATCGAAGAAATTCCCCAGCGACACCAAAGCAATAAACCGCCGGTGAAATCCCCCCAGCGGCAATCGCTCGATCCTCTCCGCAATCGTCATGAATACTCTTGGCTCACCCGACTAAGCTTGGTGTCATTTCGACCGAAGCGAGCCGACGCCTTTTCTTCACGTTCGCTCCTGCGAACGTGTCGGCTTGCGGAGTGGAGAAACCTCTCTGCGGTTTCCACCACGCCGCTCCTCACTTCACCTCGGCCACCACGCCAATCTTCTCCAACGCCCTCAAATACTCCACCACCATCTCCAACGGCACCGGCCCATACTCCGCCGACACCGCATCCCGAATCTCCTGCGCATTCCTCTTCCCATCCGCAAAATTCAAAACCTCATACGCATATTCCTCCCCGTCACCCCACAACCCCTCATAACTCATCAACTTCGGCTCCGTCACCCCCGCTGCCTTCGCATGATCCGCAAAATAGTCATACCCAAACACCGCCAGCGGTCCTTTCGGCTCCGGCGCGCGACGGTACGTCTGCTGGTAAACGACCGGCTCTGGACGAGTAGCACCCGCAGGAACACACGCATCGGTCACCAATGTTCTTTCGTTTTTCGTCGCCTTTCCGTCGCGCAAAAACGTATGTAGACTCTGGCCGGCCCCCATTTCGTATCGCGTCAACGCCCGCATGGCAACGCACGAGACTTCATCGCTTCCACTGCCCGCACGCTCCCTAACCTGCACGTCGCGCAGAAAACGTCCGATAGTCATTTGCTGTTCTACAGCACCAACTTGTTCGGTATTCATCCCCGCCAAAAAATATCCACTCGCCGCCCCAATAAACGCCGCCCTCTTCAATTTCGTCGTATCGATATTCGCCGCCGTATCAAAATTCGTATGAATGTACCGGTCCGGCCAGTCATTCATATAAATCGCCGGTATCCCGAAGGACGAATCCTGATACACATCGTGGTCGCTCCCCATCGTGTACGCCGAATACTCCGCCCGCAGCGGCTCCTTACCACCCTCCGGCGCCACCATCGGATACTCCGACCGCAGCCCCGCCGCAAACCGATACGACTGATCGTTCAGCCAATCCGCAAACGCCCACGCCACATCATGCACAAACGACGGCAAACTCATCGGCCCCCGCGTCACGTGGAACACTGCTTTCGTCTCCGGCCCGCCCCCCACCATGTCCATGTGAATCACCGCTTTAATCCGCCGTGCTAACTCTGGCCCGTGGTTTGTCGGATTGACGAGCAGCAACGCACCAGCCACGTTGTTTCCGTGATTGTCGTGAAGCCCGTTTACATTCGCGACAGTAGCAGTCAATAGCGTCAAAGTCCCCTCAATCTCCGGCGGCCAAATAAACCGTATCGTCCGCGCCGGCCGAGCCAATTTCCCCTCGGCAATCAACTTCTGCAAAGTCCGCGCCACTTCCAAAATCGTCACGCACCCGCTGGCATTGTCATTCGCCCCCGGCCGCTGATGATCCAGGTGACACGAAAACGCAATCTCCTCCTCCTTCAACTTCGCGTCCGCCCCCGGAATCATCGCCGTCACCACTTCATAATTCCCCGCATGCTGCCCCGCCTTCACCACCGCATGCAGCGTAATCTTCTCCCCGCTCGCCAACCGCTCGCGCATTCCTCGTGCCGTCTTCAACGACACCATGAACGCAAACGTCTTGTGCTCCGTAAACGTCTCCAAATGCCCCCACCGAATCAAATTCTCGTCCTCGCCCGACCAAGCGTTCTTCTGGTTCTGCGCATAGCTCACAATTCCCACCGCCCCAAATTTCCCCACCGCCAATTCCTGCACCGCCCCCGGCGACGCGCTCACCAAAATAATCTTTCCCTTCACGTCCTTTCCCGCGTAGTCGCTCTGCTTCGTTCCGTCGCCCACATCCACAAGCTCCGCCGTAACATCCGCCGACTCGCTGTCCTCCGCCAAAACCACCGGCTCCGCCTCATAACTCGCAATCTTTTGTTCGTTCAGCGCAATGCAAACGGCACTGTTGATGGATGAGCTTGCCGGTTTGGCTGATTTTTTGTGGCACTCGTCGTTAGGGTCGATTCCGATGTTTGTTTCAGTCAACTCCCCCACTTCCGCATCCCAAGCCGGCCGCGACTTCTGCGTCCCGTAAAAAATCTTCCCATCCGCAGGAAACTCCAATATCTCCACATCGCTCAACCCGTACTCCCGCGCCCGCTCCGCCACCAACTCCGCCACCGAATGAAATCCCTTCGACCCGCGCTGCCGGTGAAACGTAGCAATCACTTCCAAATTCCTCTTCGCCGTCTCTCCGCTCAACTCATTCGCCAAAGCCGCCACATCCGCCGCTGGCAATAACGGCGGCTTCTGCGCCCTCGCTAAGCCCGCGCTCAATCCGCTCGCGATAATCGCCATCACTGCCATGCTCTTCTTCACGTTTCCCTCCAAAGCGTGCGCTTGTCCCGCCTGCGTAGCGCCGGGCTTCAGCCCGGCATCCTTCGCTCGCTCCGCACTCCGCCACCCGCGCCGCGCATTCTACCCTCCCGCCCCTCCACCAGCCACTCTTCAATGCCCCTCACCCCGCCCACTCAATCAATCCAACGCCGCCGCCAAATAACATCCATAGACAATCCGTCCGCGTCCCTGCTATTTTTTCTCACCGGCCTCCAAACCGAACGCCACAAGCCCGGTGACTCGCGATGATCCAGATTCGTCTTTCAAGCACCACGCTCGCAATATCTCTGGCCGCCGCAATCTCGCTTTTCTTCTCTCTTGCTGGCCCGGCTAAAACCCCGTCACTCCAAATCGCCTTCACCTTCGACGATCTTCCCGCCCACGGCCCTCTCCCTCCCGGCGAAACTCGCCCCGAACTCGCCGCAAAAATCCTCGCCGCAGTTCGCGCCGCTCATCTCCCTCCCGTCTACGGCTTCGTCAACGGCCAGACCAACGAGCGCGAACCCGGCGGTCCCGCCGTCCTCCAAGCCTGGCGCGATGCTGGCAGTCCCCTCGGCAATCACACCTGGTCCCACATGAATCTCAACCAGAACTCTCTCGAAGACTTCGAAGCCAACATCACCCAAAACGAACCTCTTCTCAGCAAGCTAATGAATAACAACGACTGGCACTGGTTGCGCTTCCCCTATCTCGCCGAAGGTGACACTCCCGCCAAACACGACGCCATCCGCGCCTACCTCGCCCAACGTGGCTACAAAATCGCCGCCGTCACCATGAGTTTCAGCGATTATCTCTGGAATGAACCTTACGCCCGTTGCATGGCCAAAAACGATTCCGTCGCAGTCGCCCAACTTAAGGCCAGCTACCTCTCAGCTGCCGACGCCAACATCACGTATTACCGCCAGCTTTCCCAAACTCTTTACCATCGCGATATTCCCTACGTCCTCCTCATGCACATCGGCGCCCTGGACGCCGAAATGCTCCCAAAACTCCTCGACCTCTATCGTTCCCGCGGCTTCCAATTCCTCACCCTCCCTCAAGCCGAACGCGACTCCTTCTACCGCCTGGATACCAACCCCGCTCTCCCCTCCGGCCCCACGACCCTCGAGGACGCCCTCCGCGCCCGCAATCTCCCCATCCCCGCACCTCCCGCCCCACCCATCGACTTCAATTCTCTCTGCCACTGACGCTTCGTCTTTCGCCCACTTCCCCCACCAATTGCCGCAGTGCGGTCCGTCTTCCGAGCCAAACAGCACCTCTTACTCCTCCATGGCAGCGGCCCTAAGTCGTCACCCTTCTTGGTTTAGTCACGCCTCCGTCCATCCCTTCACCATCCTCTACAATATCCACGTCTTCCATTCGTCTACAACAGTGGATGGATGAGCCCGTGAGCGTCCTCTCGATGGCTGAGCAAGACCGTCAAATCTCCGACGTCGTCGCGGAACAGCGCGGGCGGCTCCGCAACTTCATCCGCCGGCGCGTGCCCGATCCCGCTGACGTCGAGGACATCGTGCAGGAAGTCTTCTACGAACTCGTGGAAGCAAATCGCCTGCTGATGCCCATCGACCACATGACGGGCTGGCTTTTTCGTGTCGCGCGCAACCGCATCACCGACCTTTTCCGCAAGAGGAAGCCGCAGCCTTTCAGCCATGCGCTGGTCGAGGACGAAGACGGTGCGCTACTTCGCATCGAAGATTTGTTGCCATCGCCTGACGCCGGACCGGAAGCGCTCTACTTCCGCAACGTGCTTCTGGATGAACTGGAACTCGCAATCGAGGAACTCCCTGGCGAGCAACGCGAAGTTTTCGTCGCTCACGAACTGGGAGGGCGCAGCTTCAAGGAATTGTCGGCGGAAACCGGCGTAAACATCAACACTTTACTTGCGCGCAAGCGCTACGCCGTTCTTCGTCTCCGCGAACGGTTGCAAAGCATTTACGACGAACTTGATAAAACTTGATAAGAAATGATGTAGAAGCGGATCCATGGAAGTGGTTCAAGAATTAAGGAGCACAATATGAATAAGAAAAAGAAATGGATGGCGTTTATTATTTTTGCCCCAATTGCGATCCCGCTTTTTATCTGGATTGGCGGCGAGCTGGTCATGCATCTCTGGAACTGGCTCGCGCCGGCGCTCTTCGGATGGCGCCAAATCACCTTTTGGCAGGCTTTCGGGCTCTTGGCTCTGTGCCGGATTCTCTTCGGAAGCCATGGATTTCGCTCCTCTAATCACTCCGAAGGCCGCCGCCGAATCAAGGAACGCATGAACGAACGCTGGACGCAGATGACGCCCGAGGAGCGCGAAAAACTCCGCAACAGTTGGCGCGCACGCTGCGGGGGCTTTGCACCGCCGCCCAGCGAAGCTCCACCAAGCGGGACCAAGGAGCCGGCCTAACGCTGCCGCGCGCGCAGTGTGACACGGCCAACCCGCCCGCGCTCCCAGCGAGTTATGACAGTGGTATGCTCTCCCAGCGCGCTCCGCGCCGGTGAAAGAACAATGGTAATCCCTGCGCAACCCGCATTTATGCACACTTTCCCGCAGCTGACCTCATGGTGTCAGTCATGAAGCTAAATTTTGGCGCGCTCTTTTTCATCGTCCTCCCGCCTGTCGCACTTGCGATCCTGGTCTACGAATATGCGCACGGTCCGTGGGTCTCGATGCGCATCTCCGGACTGGTCCTCATGCTTCTCGGCCTCATCTTCATCACGGTTGCGCGCTTCCAGCTCGGCAATTCTTTCTCCATCTCGCCGCAAGCAAAAAAACTCGTCACCCACGGCCTCTATTCCCGCATCCGCAATCCGATCTATGTTTTTGGCACAGTCGTAATCGCCGGCCTCATTTTCTTCTTCGAGCGACCCGTTCTGCTTTTGTTTCTCGTGCCCCTGCTGATCCTGCAAATCACTCGCGCCCGCGCCGAATCACGCGTCCTCGAAGGACGCTTCGGTGACGAATATCGCCGCTACAAAGCATCTACCTGGCTTTAAATTTCGAGAGTGAATTTGCAGCATCTCTTGAGCGGGGCACGTTGGCTTTCCCTACACCGGCGCCCAGTCCTTTGTCCAGTAATGCCGGCGGCAGGCATCCCTTCCACGCTAGACCGATGGAATCAGATTCTTACGTGGTAAGTCGCTTTCGTCCGTCGGCGTGGAACACCAGGGGAGCACAACTCTCCCTGAAGCGCTCCCCTACGCGTTTCCCGACCAATTATCCCCCCACGACTGGCACCTGGAACAACGGTGTCCCCATTGGTTAGAACGGAGGCATTTGAATTGGGAAGGGCTTTACTAGCCTCATAGTGCGTAATGTGGCGGAATCGTTTCAGGCGCGGTATCAAAACACGCTAAATAGTTCTTTCGCTCCCGCAACGGGGTTCCCGTGCGCGGACGCGCCATACCGTCTGATAAAATCCATGCTCATGCCGATGCGCTTATTCTTCCGCTGGATTTTGCCCGCCATAGCAAGCTTGTTGGTAGGGTTTCTTGGGCCGGCCTGGGCGTCCACCCGCGAATCCACTCTTTCAGTCTTGTTCGTCGCGGTTATTTCGCCCGGCTTGAAAGTTGCGGCACTTCTCATGCCGACTGCACACGAGTCCCTCGCGTGGACGTTCGGCTCGTTTCTCCGAATCTCCATCGGCGTCAACGGCGCCTTCTACTTCGCGATTTTTGCTTTCTTGGCTTATCTAGAGGATCGCCGCCCACCGCAAGCAGTTAACAAAGCCGGGCTGTCAGCGAATGCAGCCTGCCCGCCGGAGTTCTTATACCGAGAGAATTCGGCCGAAAAACGACCTGTAGCGCTGCAGTGCCAAACGGAGGTCCTCGGTCGAGACGTTATCGCCGCGATCCCATTGGCCTTCTAGCCTGGCTCTCTCCACTGCGAACATTTCGGCAAGCCGCTTCATCGCCACGGCGACAAGTCCATCTGCCTGCTCCACAACCTGGCGCGGTTCGTCTACGAAACTCGCCTGGATCGCATCCCACCGGGCGCGAAAATCTTTGGCTTCTTCCGCTGAAAAGAGTGGCACCACTTGCTTGTCCAAAGCCAGGGCGGTTGCGGCCCCTGCGGCTGAACCGCCGCCAACGCCGAAGCTTGGCGCAGCCACAGCTCTCACCTCAGACCGCGTACCGGCGCCAGCCAGAGTCGCCGTCGTCAGTCCTACATCTGTATCTTCTTCTTTTATCCTTTTTGCTTCGTCCATCGGATTGCCTCCCCTTTCGGTTCTGCGCCCTCAACGGCTAATACGCCTTCGCGTTTCTGATCCCGTTTCTCAATACAGATTTACGACGCTGCTACCTTTGCGTGCGCCATCTCTGGCTCGCCAACCAGTTCATCGAATAGCGTCCGGTAGTGAATCATCGCCTGTCGTAGGTCTTCTGTGCTGGCTTGGCCACCCGCGTGGCGGACGGCAATTTCATGAGCCGCCCGGTAATTCTCCACAACCAATGGATGGTCCACCGAGATATCCGCCGAGCGCTGTTCAAACTCACCCACCGAATAACCGCGGGTAGACATCACATCGCCCAGCAGTTGATCCGCCTGGGTCACGGAACTTTTGGGGTCATCAACAAACTCTGTCTGAATCTTGTGCCACGACGCGATGTAGCGTTCCCGGTCGCTTGCCGCGAGCGGCCGAATTGCGAATCCCTCGACGCGTTTTTCTCGTGCTTTGAGTCCGGCCTCCCCTTTTCGCCGGCCCCCGCTCTCCTCCACAACGCGCGCGTACTCCGGTCCGAATCGAGTGCGCAATTTTTGTGTTTTATGCTTGCCGAGATAGACCCATGCACCGATGCCTGCAATCGCAATGAGAATCACGGCGATGACGATGACCAATGTCGCTGTGTTCATACCAATAGCCTCCTAGTTTTCTCGCAAGTCCAGCTACGTCCTGGGGTTCCTGATTTCTCGGTCCCCGCGAACAGGTGATCCTGCAACGAATGCGGATCACCTCGTGGCGAATGATGAGGGTGGTATTCGTCTCTTATACAGCAGCCCTTCTCCCTGTTACGAAATGCAAAACGAGGAGAATAAGCCCGACGACAAGAACAATGTGTATTAGACCGCTGGTGACGTGAAATGCGAAAAGCCCGAGCAACCAGCAAATGATCAAGACTGCTGCGATGAGTCCCAACATGATCTTTTCTCCTTACGCTCGCGCGCGAAACCGAGCCCTCTCTATAATCGCGCACAGCTCCCAAGCCCAAGTACGAATTAGGCCTTGCAAACCTAACTTGCGCGTCTCAAAGCAAAATATCTGTACACTTCGGAACACTTCAGATGCAGCCCCCACTCGGAAATCTGCATGGCTTGCGGGACCGTTTGGAAGGTCGCTTGAACGAACTCGTGTCCTTCAGCGGGATGGCCGGCTACCAATCTAAGGTGTAGCCGCGAAGGTTGACGTTGAATAGAAATCCGTGTGATTACTGCGGCGCCGGCCCGCGCACAATTTGCACGAAATCCTCGGGACGGATCCACTTTGCAAAAGCGGCCTTTACTTGCTCCGCGCTCATCGAAAAATAGATCTGCGCTCCTCGCGCCGGTTCGTCCAGCGGCAATCCGATTTGTGCCCGTGATAGCAAGCCTCTGGCGACTCCGCTCTCGCTCGATTCG
Organism: Candidatus Acidiferrum sp.; assembly: GCA_049794595.1. Lineage (GTDB taxonomy): Bacteria > Acidobacteriota > Terriglobia > Acidiferrales > UBA7541 > Acidiferrum. The sequence continues at coordinate 4,158 of JBARCY010000336.1, read as the reverse complement.
GCCAGCGGAATCTGCCGCAGCAGCAGCGCCTTGGCTTGTTGCAGCTCCGCATCCGTTACATTTTCCTTCTGCATCGCGATTAAATCGCGTTGAATTAGCTCTCGTGCCTTCGATGCATTCTTCGGGTCGCACGCGTACGTCACCGTGTATATGGTTCTCGTCTTATCGGCGTTCATTCGCACGTCCACGTTGTAGACATACCCGTTTACCTGCCGCAGATCGTGATACAGGCGCGTCGCATAGAATCCCCCGCCGAGCACGTGATTCCCCATCTGAAGTGGATAGTAATCGGGATCGAATCGGGTGATCTCCACGGTTTCCGAAAGATTGACCGTATCCTGCAGCTGGCTTGGATCAGGCACGGTCGCCGCGGACGCCTTGTTCGCAGGGACGCGCGGCAGGTCCACATCGGGCTTGGCTCCCGAAGCCTTCCATTCTCCGAACTCTTTCTCGATCGCAGCTCTGGCTTCCGCTGGCGTGATGTCGCCAATCACCACAATCGTTGTGAGATCGGGCCGCAGCGTCTTCGCATAATATTCTTTTACGTCCTCGAGAGTGAGCGACGATACCGACTGCGGCGTCTCTTCCCGGAGCGATGGGTCATTCGCGGGATATAATGCGGTGTCCAGGGCCCGGGTAGTCTTGAAACCTGGACTCTTCATTCTGCCGGCAAAGTATTGTGCCGTCTGCGGCTTGATGACGTTAAACGCTTCTTCCGGAAGCGCGGGATTTAATTCGTTGTCCGCCAGCAAATGCACTCCTCGCGCAAAGTCCGGTTTCAACACTTCCAGCGAAAAGCTGTAGCCGCCCGATTCGTCGGCTGCAATGTCATCAAGCGCCTTTTGAAACGTCAGCCGGTCCAAAGTTTTCGTGCCGTAAGAAAACAGCTCGTCCAGCACGTCGCTGACTCCCTCTTGTCCCGCCGCCGTCTCCATATCCGGATCGTTTCGCACGTAACCTTGCACCGTAATCGTCGGCGTTATGTTCTCCGTTCGCACAATCAGGCGCACTCCGTTCGGCAAGGTCACGTCCGATGGGGGCAGCTCGGGACGCGGCTTCTCAAGAGCTAAAAGCTTCGATGCCGCCCAGGATGGCAGCTCAACTGCCTTCGTCGGAGCCGCCGTCAACTCCTCGCCCCCGCCAAATCCATGCGCGGAAACCGGCGCCCCCGTCGGCTGCGGTTTCAATTCCGCCGCGATCGACTCCTGATCCACCAAATATTTTTTCGCCACTCGATTGACATCTTCGGGCGTCACCTTCTTCATCGCCTCCACGTCATCTTCCGGCGAATTCCGTCCTTCGCTGGCCAGCGACTCCGACCACGCCGCCGCAAGTCCAGGGATCGAGTTGCGTTGAAACTCCGCGGTGGCGATCTCCTTGCGCTTGGCGGCTTCCACGAGTTCGGCAGGCACGCCATTCGCCGCATAATCAGACATGATTTTGCGCATCTCCGCGATGATAGGTTTCGCGTCTGCCTCGGCGGGCAACGCCGCCGCACAATACGCCACGCTTGCTTTTGCAAACGTCTCCGCCAGACCAAATCCCGTGTCGAGCGCTTTCCCCTGCGGCACCAGCGCATACAAATTCTCCCGCTGGCTTCCAAGAACGTCACCCAGAATCTGGATCGCCGCGTAATCCGGGCTTTCCGTTCCGGGCACGCGGTAGGAAACAAACGCCAAAAGATAGGGCAGATTGCTATCGAGCGTAAATGATTCTGCCTTCACCGGCGGCAGAATCACCTCCGCCCGCGCCGGCAAAGTTTTTCGCTCAATTTTCCCGTAGTATTCCTTCACCTTGCCGATCACTTCCGCTGGCTCCACGTTTCCCGTAATCACCAGAATCGCGTTGTTCGGCGCGTACCACTTCTTGTAGAACTCCTTGAGCATTTCGCCTTTCGTCGCGTCGAACGATTCCTTCGTCCCCAAAGCGTCATGGCTGTAGACCGTGCCGGAAAACATATCCTCATTCAACCGCGTGATGAATTTATAAGTAGGATTCGAGAGGTCGCGCGCCACTTCCTGCTCGATCGCTCCTCGCTCCTTGTCCCATTCTGCCTGCGAGTCGTCGACGTCCTGCATGCAAGCCGCGTCAAGCCGCAGCGCAATGTCCAGATCCGAAGCGGGCAAGGTGGTGAAATACTGCGTAATATTTTGCTGCGTGTCCGCATTGCCAGCCCCGCCAAGCTGCGCAAAGATCGCTGCAATCTGATCAGCAGTCACTCCCGCGCATCCTCGAAAGGCCATGTGCTCCTGCGCGTGCGCCATCCCGGGAAAACCCGCGGGCGTTTCGTTGCCGCCCGCCAGAAAGTTTTCTTCCACGGTAACCACCGGAGCCAACGGATCGCGAACGATCACCACTCGCAGCCCGTTCTCCAACGTCGCTCTCGTGACGTCGGAATTCCCCGCGCGTTTCTCTTGTCCAGAAATCAAGGACGCGGCCATCAATACAACTGCGCAAACGCTGGTTGTGCGGAGCAATGTAGTTCCTCTTTGCGATTGAGTTAGCACGTGCAGTGCAGACACGGTGCGGCCCGTCGGGCGCACAAACTTATCGCATCCTACTTACTTAGGATGCTTCGAGCGCCACCAACGACACCCAGCGCTCTGTTTCAAGGCCCATGTTGATTCTAAGCGCATCGCCGCCAAAGCGACACCCGGCTCTCCGGGGAATGTCCGACTGTGTCCGCGAGTTAGTGCGAGGTAATTGTTCGAAGTTGTTCCTAGGTTGTCTGCGGGATTATTCGTATCTCAGTGCGACCATTGGATCGATGCGCATCGCCCGCCGTGCCGGGACGTAGCACGCAGCCAAAGCGACGCAGATCAGCAACAACGTGACGCCAACAAGAACTGCCGGGTCGGTAGTCGTTACGCCAAAGAGATAACTCGCAATCACGCGAGTTGTAACGATAGACACGACGAGACCGATCGCAACACCCATGAGCGTCAATTTTGCTCCTTGGTTCAAAATTAGCTTCAGCACTTGCCGACGCTCCGCTCCCAGCGCCATCCGAATCCCTATTTCGTTCGTGCGTTGCACCACGCTGTAGGCAAGAACGCCGTAAATGCCAATTGCGGCGAGTACCAAAGCCAGCCCGGCGAAACAGCCCGACAGGGTTGAATTGAAGCGCAGGTCGGCACGAGATTTGTAAACGAGCTGCTCCATGGAGCTAACTTCGTAAATTGGGAGATCGGGGTCAACTGACTCGACCGCGCTGCGTGCGGCGCGCGCCAAACCTGCCGGAGCAATCGCTGTCCGGAGCACCACCGTCATGAAGTCCATCAGGAACGGCTTCGGCGCTTGCGAATACGGCAAGTAAATGGCGGGCGGAGCGCTCTTGCTCTGCCCGTACTGGCTCACGTCGCTCACCACGCCGGCCACGGAAAATAAGGGACTACCGGAGAATCCGGGATTCACCCGCTTGCCGATGGGATTCTCATTGGGCCAGATCTGGTCGGCGAAACCTTGGCTCACGATCAACACAGGCGCCGCTTGAGCCGAATCCCGCTCATCAAACTCTCGCCCGGCGAGCAGCCGGATCCTCATCGTTCTGAAATAATCGGTGCTGACCACAAACTTGCTGACAATAAACCCACGCGGCATGGCTTGGCCTTCCACAGTAAGATCGCCGCGGATTCCCGGTGCGCCCATGGGCAGGCCCAAGCTGGTAGCAACAGACCGTACTCCGGGTAAGCCGCCAAGTCGCGCGAGCAATGCAGTGTGAAATCTGTCCATGCTGGCAGTGGTAGGATACTGCGTATCCGGCAGGTCGATGTTAAAAGTGAGCAGGTTCATGGGATCGAAACCCGGATTGACGCTGGCCAAGCGCGTGAAGCTTTTCAATAACAATCCGGCCGAGATGAGAAGCACCATAGTCAGTGCCATTTCTACGACGACAAGGATGCTTCGGAGATTACGGACCCGCACGTTTGAGCTGGCGGCTGGTACGGAGGACTTCAAGGAACCGCCAGGCATCACGTGCGCCGCTTGAAATGCTGGCGCCAGTCCGAACACCAAACTTGCAAAAATCGAACGCGCCGCCGCGAACAAAAGCACATGCGCATCCATTTGCACCGCACCGATCGGCGTAACCGCGCCGGCCGCGCCTAGCTGCGCGGGCATCAGAGTCGCAATAGTTCCGCGGCTCCACGACGCAATCAT
>JBARCY010000335.1:0-2836 GCA_049794595.1 Candidatus Acidiferrum sp. | reverse complement strand
CCACACGATTCCGTGGATCGATCCAGTGGCACAGCCAATCCTGGCTGTGCTCGCTCGTTCGCTTTTGTCTCGCAACCGTTGACGACTATCGACCGAATGTCCTCCCAACTCCAACTCGTCCAACAAGAACTCCGCTTCTATTTCATCGGCCGCACCGACCGCCGCGTAATCTTCTCCGTCCTAGCCGATTCTCTTGAAGACGCGCGCGCAAAATATCGCGCATCAGGCCGCCTAGACTCCGACGCCCTCTTCATCATCAAAACGGAAACCCAAATCTACCTCGCCTGACGGACCGAATTGCCGAAACTCTCCGCCCTTCCTAGATGATCAGTAACCATGATCTAATAGCCGTCATTCGGCCGATCCTGGCAGGAGAACCAGTGGCGATACCCGACTTCCAAACCGTTATGCGCCCACTATTAGAAGTAGCGTCTGACGGAAAACAGCACTCCAACCGAGACGCGAGGGAAACCCTCGCGGTCAGGTTCAAATTGACCGACGAAGAAAGAAACGCACTACTTCCGAGTGGCCGACAGGGCATTTTCATGAATAGAGTCGCGTGGGCTAAGGCCTACCTGCAGCAAGCGGGGCTCTTGGAAGCACCTCAAAGAGGGCATTTCAGAATCACAGAGAGGGGCTTCCAAGCCCTAAAAGAGGCTCCCGAGCGCATCACCATCGGATTCCTGCAGAAGTTCCCGGAATTTGCTGAATTTAGATCGCCAGCGCGAAAACAACAAGAGAATCAGCTTGAATCTGACGCGGAGGAGGCTAGCCATACACCGGAAGAGACCCTTGAAGCTGCCCACCTCAGTCTACGCACCGAACTTGCTGCCGAGCTACTCACGCGAGTGAAAAAAAGCTCGCCAAGGTTTTTCGAGCGGCTAGTCGTCGAACTACTTCTCAAGATGGGCTACGGAGGCTCGCGCGAAGAAGCTGGTGAAGCTGTCGGTTCAGCGGGTGATGAAGGCATCGACGGAGTCATCAATGAAGATCGCCTCGGGCTGGACACTATCTACCTGCAAGCGAAGAGATGGGAAGGGACCGTCGGAAGACCAGAAATTCAAAAATTCGTAGGCGCACTTCATGGGAAACGGGCGAAGAAGGGCGTATTCATAACAACAAGTTCTTTTTCGGGCGACGCGCGTGACTACGTCAAAAACATCGAGCCAAAAGTTGTTCTTATAGATGGCCGCCAATTGGCTGAATTGATGATTGACTTCAACGTTGGAGTAGATCCCGTTATCGCCTATGAAGTTAAGAAAATCACATCGGATTATTTCGAAGAAGAGTAGACAGCTGGGTGCCACAGCCTTCGGTCTAAAGGCTGGCCGGATGAGCGACGTACAGTTCGACGTCTTTTAGTTTGCATTAAGGCAGGAAACCGTAGGTTTTTCCCTTCGGCATCTGCTTGATTTTCTGGAAGAACGCAGATTCGGTGATTTCGGACGGCCACTCAAGTCTCACTGAAACTTTCCATTTCTTTTCAGCCACCTTTTCAATTCGCACCGCCCCGAGACTTAGCAGATTCGACATGTCCCGTTGGAAAGCCTTGGCAGGATTCTTGACCCCAGCATAAATTGAGGTCGACTTTTGGAAGAGTTCGTGCCAATCCACAGAATCCACGCTCAAAAGTAACTTCAACAGCTCTATCTGACGGTCCTTGATGACCCTCTGTCTCTTCGTAATCAAACGGTTGAAAAGGTCGTACATCATGTTGCGGAAAAGTGCCTTCGCCATGTTCTGGCGGATTTCAGCAAGAAGCCGATTACATTGCTGCGCAATCCCGCGAAGTCCGAAGTACAGGAAGGGAGTCAGGTCGTGGCCCGCCGCTCTCGATGCGCTCAGTGTTTCAAGGTATTTCGGCTTTTCGTCGTAATAGTAGTTCGACATCGCTATGAACGTTGTCGTCTTAAGCCCAGCGCGCCGGAGCAACAGCGCCTCGATCGCCCGTGCGGTCCGCCCGTTTCCGTCAAGAAATGGATGCATTGCAGATAGGTGATAGTGGACAGCCAGCGCTTGAATCAAAGGATCGTGCGCTCTGTAATGTTGCTGTATCGCAGCCAGGAATCTGGCAAACGCTACGATGCAGTCCTCTCCCCCGTCAGCGCCTCTGTGTCTCGGAATTCCAAAGGTAACGTTTGAATCTCTCCCTCGCAGTGCGCCCGGAGGACAGTGATCGTCATCACAGCCTGTGACTATGCGGCGATGAATCTGCCGGATCAGGTCACCCGTGATTGGAACATCGGAAGCTAAAGTGGCGATCCATCGGTATGTTTCGGCGGCAGCGGAAGCCTGCCGTTGAGAATGCGTAATTAATTCTTGAGTATTCGGAGCTGTCGCCATTGCGGCATCTAACTCTCGTTCCGTGAAATCTGCCCCTTCAATCCTCGACGTTCCGGCCACTTCCATCTTTAGCTGGATTTGCTGTAACTTCTCCACCCAATCCCTTTGATACGGGGTCTCGGCAAGAGATTGGACTGCCGACCGAGCAGCTACCAGTTGGTCTAGGATCCTCGTTGAGTCATATAGGATCCAGTTTTCCGGTAGGAGATATCTGATTGCCATTCAATTCACCGATTTGTTGCCGTATTATTTCCAGAGCGCTCCTCTCAACACATTGAATCACATACGTTTAACAAATACAAATTCCGCGTCATTTCCACTTGACTTCCTCGCCACTTCCGAGAAATTGACTAAGTCGAGCCGGGTGCCGCAGCCGTCGGCGTTAGAGGCTGCGGGTTTTGACTTTTTCTATAAAGTCCGCAGCACTTCGCTCATCAGTTGGTGGATGTTTCCTTCGCTGTCCTTGAAAGCGGTCATCCACAAATCGTGCGTC
>JBARCY010000334.1:0-7397 GCA_049794595.1 Candidatus Acidiferrum sp. | reverse complement strand
CAGGGAATGGGCGCGCTCGAGATGCTGAATATCATGGAGACATTTCCGCTGGGGCAAAAGGACTACGGATTTGGATCCACGAACGCGCTGCATGCCGAGATTGAGGCGCAGAAACTGGCTTATGCGGATCTGGCGAAGTATTTGGGCGACCCGCGCGGCCAGAAAATTCCAGTGGCTACGCTGATTTCAAAGGCGTGGGCGGCGGAGCGGGCGAAGTTGATTGATCCGGAGCACGCGAATTGCGACGTGAAAGCAGGCGAGATTCCGGGCGGCAGCGATACGACGTATTTGAGCGTTGTGGACCGCGACGGAAACATGGTTTCACTGATTCAAAGCAATTATGCTGCGTTTGGATCGGGAATCGTTGCGGCTGGCACAGGATTCGCGCTCCAAAATCGCGGGGGGCTGTTCGAGCTTGATCCAACCTCGCCGGACGCGTTGGCGGGACACAAGAGGCCGAGGCACACGATTATTCCTGGGTTTGCGCAGCGCGGTGATACCCGGATTGCGTTTGGGATTATGGGCGGATGGAACCAGGCGCAGGCGCACGCGCAGTTCATCGCAAACATTGCCGACTTCAAGATGAACATTCAGGCGGCCGTGGAGGCGCCGCGGTTCCGAAGGGTCAGCTTCACGGGATGCGACGTGGTGATGGAGAACCGGTTCAACGGGAAGGTGCCGGACGAATTGAGGGCGAAAGGGCATGTGATCAAGGTGCTGGGAACCTTTTCCAGCGCGGTGGGCGGCGGGCAAGCGGTCTTGCGAGACTTTGTAACGGGTGTGAACTATGGGGCGTCCGACCCGCGGAAAGATGGGCAGGCGGTCGCGGAGTTACCGTTTGAGTAGATACATGGATTTATAAGATGCTTTCGAGAGTGCCCGGCAGCCCTGCGTCGAGAGTCCCTTGCAGTGCGAAAAAGGGGAATGAATCTTCCCAGGGCTGGCGGAGTAAAGGTCCACGATTTGTTAAAGTGTTTATTATGAGTCAGTTGTAAGGAGGAGGCTTGGCTGACAACCTGCACCTGTACTAATGGCCAGGGACGGTGCCCCGCAGCAACGCGTCCCGGTGGTGGAGACCCCGATGGGACTGGAACGGATTGTGCAAAGCTTCCTGCGGTACGTCGCCTTCTCTGCTTTGTGTTTCGCCATAAGTCCCCCCGCCAAAGCGCAAACGGTAGAAATGTCCGGCAGCTATGAGTGCACACAGGCAATGGTCGCCGGGAAAGTCATTGCTTGCACCGCGGCGCCGCTGATCCTTAAAGATGATGGGCATTTCGAACTGCGAGGATGGGAAGGCAGCTACCTGGTGGACGGCGAGTGGGTGGAGCTTTCCGATTCGTTGACCAAGGCGCGCGCGAAAATCGCTCCAGGCCACAAGATCGTCCTGCGGTATTTCGGCAAGCATGGCTGGGAAGAGATGACCTACGAGCGGCGCGTAGCGGAGATGGGCAAGATCACGCTAAGTTGATCTGGCGGCTGCGAGGAGTTCTTCGGCTTGAAGCGGGCATTCGGGTGCATCAAAGCGTTTGTAGTAAGCGAAGACTTCGGTTTGCTGAGCCAGGCTTCGCACCCTGCGCGCGATGGCTTTTCGATCGTTCGCTGAATATCCTTTCTTTCGCAAACGCAAATAACAATAATCGGCGGTTTGCTTGTTGGGCGTGACTAGGTCATCGCTTTCAGCGAGGCAGAGCGCGACATTTTGCTTGGTCAGGGCGTCGAACACATCCTCGACAAACCTCGATGGGTTCCGAAATTCTATCGAGCAACGAATTTTCGCCAGCAGTTCTGCAAGAAAGTCGTGCAAGAGTTTCAGATCAAATTTCAGATCGGGCGGCAGTTGAAACAGAACTGGGCCAAGTTTGTTTGCTTCTTGCAGAGGTCTTAGAAAGGCGATGAATTTTGCGGTCGAGTCGGCTACGTTTTTGAGGCGCATGATGTGCGTGATGCTTTGGTGTGCCTTCACGGCGAATTTGAAATCAGGAGGAGTCGCGGCAATCCAATTACCGAGCAACTTTTCGGTGGGGAAGCTTCGAAACGTATAGTTCACTTCTACCGAATTAAGGCGGCTTGCGTAGAAGCCGAGAAATTTGGCCGAGCTTAATTTAGCCGGATAGAAATCCGGTTTCCATTTCGCGTAAGCCCAGCCCGAAACCCCGCAAAAAGCTCTTCCCATATTTAAAAACTACTCCGTCGATCGCTAGTGAGCTTCTGGCTGCCAGCCCCGGCCGCGGAGGACTTTGCCCGCCGTCGCGCCGGTGAGTTTGCCGTGGTCGTATTCGATTTGGCCGTTGACGATAGTGTACTCGATCCCTTCGGAGAGTTGCGCAGGGCTTACGAAGGTGGCTTTATCGATGATGGTGGCCGGGTCGAAGATGGTGACGTCGGCGAAATAGCCGGGTTTCAGGATGCCTCGGTTTTGGAGATGCTCGCGCTGGGCGGGCAGAGAAGTGATTTTACGGATGGCGGCCGGCAGCGGCATCAGATGCTCATCGCGAACGTAGTGTCCGAGAAAACGCGGCATTGAACCGAACGCACGCGGATGAGTGTGCGCCTCGAAGATGGGTCCATCGAGAGACATTTCGTTGGCGTCCAGGCCGATGCTGGTCCAAGGCTGTTCGAGGCCGGTCTTGATGTCTTCTTCGCTGGCCATGAAGTAGAGCGCGCCGGTTTGCGCGTTATCGGCGATGACGAAATCCATCAGTGTGTCTTCGGGAGATTTTTTCCACACTTTCGCGACGTCGGCGACGGTTTTGCCTTCGAATTGTTTTAGCTCTGGCTTTTGGATGGAAGCAAGGAGAACGCCCCCGCCTCCGCCGCAATCGTAATAGAGATTTTCCCAGTTGGGATGATCGCCCTTTAATTCCTCTTTGATGCGTGCGCGCACAGCGGGATCTTTCAGGCGCGCGAGTAGTTTTTGCGTGCCACCATCGGCGACCCATGGTGGGAGAGCCGAGGCCAGTGCCGTGCCGCCAGCGGGGTATGGATACATGCTAGCGGCGATATCCAGGCCGGAATCGCGCGCGGCTTGAATCGTCGCGACAACTTTTTTCATATTGCCCCAGCGCGCTTTACCGCTGACTTTCAGATGGAAGACTTCCACGGGAAGATTGGCCTCGCGGCCGATGCGGATGGCTTCGTCCAAGGCCTGCATTTCGGAGGCGCCTTCGCTGCGCATGTGCGTGGCGTAAAGACCGCCGTATTTGGAAGCGACTTTCGCCAGCGCGATAAGTTCGTCGGTTTTGGCGTAGATATTCGGCGGGTAGATGAGTGCGCTGGAGACGCCGAGCGCACCATCTTTCATGGCTTGCTCGACAAGCGATTCCATTTGTTCGAGTTCGGCGGGAGTGGGAGCGCGATCGTCATCGCCGATGATGGCTTCGCGCACTTGCGCGGAGCCGACATAAGTGCCGATATTGAGGGGCGTGCCTTGCTTTTCGAGGCGGCGGAAATAGCCGTCGAAAGTGGTCCAATCGACGGTGAAATGGAACTGATCTAGAAGCGGCTTCATCGAAGCGAGAGTTTTGTCATTCTGTGGAGCGATGGAACCGCCCTCGCCGGTAATTTCTGAAGTGATGCCTTGAGAGAGTTTGCTGAGAGAACGATTGTCGAGCAAGAGGGACCATTCGGATTGGCCGAGCATGTCGATGAAACCGGGGGAAACGATCTGCCCCTTGGCATCAATTTCGCGCTTGGCGTGGGCATCGTGCAGGTCGCCGATGGCGGCAATACGATCTCCTTCGATGGCGACATCGGCCGCGTACCACGGGTTGCCGGTGCCATCGAGGATGTGGCCGTTGCGAATGATGATGTCGTAAGAATTGGGCGCCGCCGAGGCAGTTGGTGCCGCCGCGGGAGCATCTAGCGGCGCGTCATAAGCGGCAGCAGCAATCTCGCCGAGCGCTTGGCCACCGATTTCCTGAGCGGCATCGGGGTCGGGCGGAAGAGTGACATGGTTCACATAAGCCGCAAAGGCAAACTTCTGGCCGCTTGCGGTGATGACAAAGCCAGCGAGTCCTTTGCCATTGAGCATCATCTTGCCGTTGAGCTTGTCTTCGGAGCCGAATGTTCCCGTTTTTGCGAAGACGTGGCCCGCGGCTGGACTGTTGACTTGAATTTTTGCGAGCGTGCCATCCTTGCCGAGAATAGGAAGCGCTTTGAAAAAGACGGGAAAGTCCGGGCGAGTGCTCAGGTAAGCCATGTAGTGCGCGATGAAATCGGGGCTGAAGAGATCGGCCCAATCGCCGCCCTCGCCGTCACCTTGCGAGACGCCGGAAAGGTCTAGATTGGCCGCCTGCAGAAAAGCATGCTCGATCTTGAAGCCGGAGTGGACGGGATCGACGGGATCCTTGGCGATGAGCGTGCCCAGAAGATACGGCCCCATGCTGGCGTGAAGATTTTGGCTGACTTTGAGGGTGACTTTGATTTCTTCGGAGAGCGGAGGCGAAACGTGCTCGGCGACCTGGTTGTCGGGAGTGTAAAGACTAGAAAACCTCTTGAAGTCCGGCGCGGAATCATTTTTGGGAGCCTTGATCTCAACACCGGCGGAAGCGAGAGATTCGGCTAGAACAACTTCCGCAAATTTTGTCGGCGAAGGAACCGCATAGGGAGCAGTGAGAGGCTGTGCACCGACGGGGAGAGTGCCGGCGAGCGTAACGGTGACTGCGCCATCGGCGTTTGTGACCACGGCGGGATCCTGGATATCGATCTTCCCGCCGCCGGCGGACGTCGTGAGGTGATTTACAAACGTGGCGTAAGAAGTCTTAGGCGAAACGTCGAGAGAAACGGGATCGCCAAGCTTCGCTCCCGGCGTCGCGACGAGGTCGATCACATTATCATTCACCACGATGGAAGAGATGACGACGCCTGTGCCGCCTTCCTTGCCGCCGTCCGGAAAGAGACTGGTGTCTACAAGGACGCGGCCCTCGATTTTGTGAATGCCTTTGGCGGCGATGGCTTTGGCGAGTTCTTTGATGACGGCGAGGGGATCGCCTGCGACCGCGGGACCGCCGTAGGAGTGGTCTTCATCGACGAAGGCCATCGTGCCATCGGGCTGCATACGATTCGAAAGGTCGGGATCGCCGCTGGCGACGAGGATGAGGTCGCCCTTGAGAGTTCCCTTTTTGTCGACGGGGCCGTTGCGATAGATGCGCGTGTGGAAATGGTAGTCGGCGCCAAATTTTGCGAGCATGGTGCCTTCGGTAAGCGTCTTTGTCGTGGATGCCGGTACGAACAGCTTATTGGCGTTGAGTGAGTAGACGACCTTGCCGGTGGCGATGTCGTAGAACTCAATGCCGAAATTCGCGTGGGCGAATACGGGGCGGTCCATCACTTTTTGAATGCGATCGGCAAGAGAGGCATTCGACTGGGCGCGGAGCGCGTTCGGCGCGGCAAGAAAACAAACCGCGCCAGAAAGCGCGACGGAACACAGCGCAGCGAAGCTCGAGGAAAAGCGGCGATTGTTAAGCAAGGCGAAATCCTCCAGAAAATAGCCCTGACACTCGAGTGCGCTAGTTCGCGCCGGCGAGTCCCTGGCCGGAATGCAAATCTTCAAACTTGATATTCAAAATCGGATACTGGCGCCAATCCTTGTAGTCGAAGTGCCACCATTCATGCTCGTAGACGGTGAAACCCTCGGATTCCATGGCGCGGCGAAGAAGATCGCGATGCCAGCGCTGGAGCGAGGTGCCGCCGGGATAATCGGGAAAGGAACGCGGAGACATTTCGTCATACGTGCCGGGCATTTCGATGGGCTTGCCGGTGACGCGATCGTAAAGAGTGAGGTCCACGGCGCAGCCGCGATTGTGGCGGGAACCTTGCGATGGGTCAGCAACAAAAATCTTGCCTTCTGGAGGTGTAGCGTCCCAGAAAATCTTGGTGACGTACCAGGGGCGATAAGCGTCGTGGATGAGCAAACCGTAGCCGAGCGGCTCGAGTTTGTGGAGCGCGCGGACGAGCGCTTCCGCTGCGGGACGCTGCATGAAAGCGCGAGCCTGCGTGTAAACAGGCGTGCCGAGAAAATCGTTCGTCGTGGCGTAGCGAATGTCGAGATGAATCGCCGGGTCGAGAGTCGTGAGTTCGACGAGATCTGGTTTGCGAAATGGACCCTTTTCGACGGGAGGTGAGGCTGAAAGAGCTTCTTGCTGGAGCGTGTCTACAGGTTGAGAGGGCTTGATACGGAAGGGGTGTGACGGATCTTTGCCAGGATCCGTGCGGGAGTAACCGAAATTGAGATAGGAGAACGCGATCACGTTGCCCGCGTCATCGCGAATTATGTCGTGACCGACTACTTTGTTCCCGGCTTCGTTGGGGGGGAATACAATCCCGTCAGTCATGGAGAAAGGCCAGGTTTGCCCCGTGTCCTCCCTCCAGTAGAGTTTTCCGCCTTCTTCGAGCAGTACAAAGGTATGCTTCGAGTTGCGGTTTTCGTCTGCGTAAATACCCACCAACTGCTTCCAATCAGATGACACATCAGGCGGTTTGGGGCCTGGCTCCAGAGATGAGGGGCTTTGCGCGGCAACAGGAAAGGCCAAGCAGAGAAGGAAAAGAGCGGTGATGACGGCGGGCAAGAAGCCTCGATGTCGGTTGACCGGAGATTTATTCATCGGATGCCTGGTGTCCTTGCTTTCGTCACCCTTGGTCCAAGATTCCTCGCGCCGGAACCATCGAGCGGAAGACATGATAGCCGAGAAAGGCGAGGTACGCGAGATACAAATGTTGCCAAAATGTGATTCGAGTGGGGCGAAGAAAAGAGCTTCGTCTAGAGCACGTACCGGAACAGCACTCTATGCAGGCGTACTGCAACATACAAGAGAAACGTTTGTTTCACTGGGACCGATCCGGAACTAGACGGTGTACCAGCGGAAGCCTTTACGCTGCTCCTCCGCTATTTCCTTGAGGATGGCGAGCGTTTGCGGACGGCGATATTGGCCGCAGGCGGCGAGGATGGCGTTGACGAGCGTGACCGGAGCAGAGTACGAGGCGCCGAAGGAGGTGGATTCGACGCTGGCGAGGAACACTTCATCGCATTCGCGAGCAAGCGGAGAGACATAGGTGTCCGTAATGCCGACGCAGTAGGCGTTGCGGGCATGCGCCAGATGGACTCCTTCCACGGTTTGGCGGAGGCCCCGGCGAAAGCTGATGGCGATGACGAGGTCCCTGGGATTTACAGTACGGACGAGGTGAGCGATGCGTCCCGCGGATGTGGCCGTGAATACTGGCAGGCCGAGGAGAGTGATTTGGTATTCGAGATAGTCGGCGAGAGTGGCGGCGAGATCGCCGGCAAGGATCACGATGCGGCGAGCGTCGTAGAAGCGCTTGGCAAGTGAGACGAGACGGGGCGCATCGAGGCTATTCTTGAGGCCGTGCAAATTCTTGAGGTCCTGCTCGAGAGCGTCGCG
>JBARCY010000333.1:0-4380 GCA_049794595.1 Candidatus Acidiferrum sp. | reverse complement strand
TATTCTGGTAAACCGCATCGGCCGTGCCCTGATACCACTCTTTCGAGACGCGCATTTGCGGCGTAAGCACTTCGATGTAATCGCCCAGCCCGGCCAGCGGCGACCACCCGGCGCGAATATGCCGGTTGAGGCTCAGCGCTTTGTATTGTGTGAGAACGAACACCCGGCGCAAGTCAGAGTTGATGCAGTTCGAGAGCGTAATGTCGATGATGCGGTAGAGAGCGCCGAACGGCACGGCGGGTTTGGCGCGATCGCGCGTCAGGGGCCACAGCCGTTCGCCCTGCCCCCCGGCGAGAAGTACTCCGATGGCATCGCTCATCGCAGACATAGCTGGCCTCCGGGCGCGCTTCCTTGAAGGCGCTCATTCTACCAGCAGATGCGTGGCAAAACGCAAGGGAGGCGCCTCCTTGCCCACGCGTGATCTCCCGCGACGAATCGCCCATCTGCCTTCTATATACCTATAAAATACTTCCGTAATTACAGGGATACTAATCCCCCTCCCTTCCCCTCCCCTTGCAAACAGTCCTTGACTTCCATGCCCGCAATTGATTAGTAGATGCCATCTACCTCATCAGGGTGACTCCAGAACGGCTAAATGGTGCGCAACGCAATATGTGGTTCATAGAGCATTCATTTGCTTTGCGCTCTGTGCGAACTCGAAGTGGCACGTCGTCGGCCTGGTGCGTGACCGCGCACCTGGGGGCATGCGATAATGATCCGGGGCGGTGTTCGTACGAAGCAGTGACGCCGCATGTTACCAATCCGAACCGGATTGGGGGTGAATGTAAACGTGGCCGAAGTCATTATCCAGGAAAGTGAGTCTCTGGAAAATGCCCTGCGTCGTTTCAAGCGCAAGGTGCAACAGGAAGATATCATCAAGGAAATCAAGAAGCACAGCTTCTACATGAAGCCCGGTGAGAAACGCCGGGCCAAGGAAGCGCTTTCGCGGAAGCGACTGCGCAAAAAGCAGCGGCGGGAAGCGGACTGACTCCTTCTCGCAGCAGCTCAGCGCCGCACTTCCGTGATTCAGGCCCCGGCTAGTTAGAGACGTTGGGTTTCTGTTGCAGCTTCGTATACTTGGGCCCAAGGGACCCCAGCCCGGCATCCCCGGACGACAGGTTTCCCCAACTCACTTGGCCCATCGTGCGAAATGTGCCCACCTCCCTTTCTGCCTTGGGGCAACGGGAGAACGGCTCATGGAATACCACGACAGGGTCCTGAAGTGTGCGGAGTGCGGTGCTGAGTTTGTTTTTACTGCCGGCGAACAAATGTTTTTCGCCGACAAAGGTTTCAAGAACGAACCGAAACGGTGCAAGGGTTGCAAAGCCAAGCGCGCGGAAGGCGGCGGAGGCGGTGGTGGCGGCGCCTCCCAGATGCGCTCGGAAACGAAGACCACTTGTTCGCAGTGCGGGAAGGAAACCACCGTTCCCTTCCGTCCCACGCAGGGACGCCCGGTCTTTTGCCGTGAATGCTTCCAGCAACGGCGCGCCCTCGGCGCAGCTTAACCTGCTGCCGTGGCTTAGCTAGACTTTAGAAGTCGAAGTTAAAAGGCCCTTCGGTCCGAACTCCTGGTGGGACAGACATTCGTGTCTGTCCCATTTTTAGTCTGCGCTCCTCCGCGATACGAAACTTCCAGCCTTTACCGAAGCCGCGCTTCTCCGCCGTGGACCCGCAAACGATTCGCGAACGCACTTGTACTTGTACCAAATCTGTACCTCAGGTCAGGTGACACGCTCCTCGCAACGCCATAACTTCTCGCGCACAGCTTCCCAGCCTGACGCTTGGGCTACTCAGTTTCCAGCCCTTCTAGTACCGGGTCTCATCCGAGCGTTCTGTTATCCGGCACGACCACGCAGCCAGGTGTCTCTCCTCCGGTGGCCCCAGGCCCTTAACCAAGGGAAAACATCGCGCTACTGGTGTGCCCCAAGGAGAGAAACCATGTCTTCCGGTGCAGTTGCACGTCTCGTCGAGAAATTGCAGCCTATCAACATCCGAAAAGCTGTTGTATGCGTCGCATTTTTGCTTGCGATTTCCTTTGCCACGATCACGCTTGGCCAATCTTCCCCCCACGACCCAGGCGTTCGCGGGGGCACGGTGAACGCCGGCCAGCCTTTATCTTCGCTCTCACAGACTCCGGGCGCGGCCGACTTTTTTGCGAATGGCCTCCTTCGTTTCCAGCAGGTCGAATCCGTTCAGGGTGGCGCCAACAACGGTCTCGGCCCCCGCTTCAACAGCAACCAGTGCGCCAGTTGCCATTCGCAGCCTGCCATCGGTGGAACCAGCCCCAGCATCACCGTCTTTCCCAACATCGGCCCCAATCCAGAAACTCTCGTCTACACGCTCGGTGGCGCGCAAAACAGTCTTCCATCTTTCATCACTCCAAACGGTCCCGTCCGCGAAGCCCGCTTCAAATTTTTTCTGAATCCCAATGGCTCTCTTAGCAACAACCCCGATGGCGGCGTTCACGACCTCTTCGTCATTTCAGGTCGCAGCGACGCCGGCAGGTGCAACATCCAACAGCCGAATTTCGCCCAGCACCTGGCTTTGAACAACGTCATCTTCCGCATCCCGACGCCAACCTTTGGCGCCGGCTTGATCGAGAACATTGCCGAAGAAACCATCTACGCCAACATGGAGGCAAACTCGAAACAAAAACAATCTCTCGGCATTTCCGGCCAAGTCAACCGCGATGGCAACGACGGGATGATCACCCGCTTCGGTTGGAAAGCTCAGAATAAATCCTTGGAAGTATTTGCTGGCGAAGCCTACAACGTCGAAATGGGCATCACCAACGAACTCTTCCAGAATGAACGCTCCAGCCCCGATGAAGCCCTCGCTGGCGGTCTACCCGCAAACTGCAGAATGAATCCGACTCCCGAAGATGCAACCAACATGAATCCGTCACAGTACACCGGCGTTCCCAGTGACGTCGTGCAGTTCGCCATGTTCATGCGTCTGCTTGCTCCGCCAACCGCTTCCACAACCACTCCCGGCGGCGCGCAATCCATCTCTAACGGAAGCCGTAACTTCAATGCCATCGGCTGCAACATGTGCCACACGCCGACGCTCCAGACGGCGCCCTCTTCCTTCACCCCGGGCCTAAGCCAGGTCAACGCCAATTTATACTCCGACTTGCTTGTTCATCACATGGGTACAAATCTCGCCGATGGCGTCTCGCAAGGCGGCGCTGGTCCCGACCAGTTCCGCTCGGCTCCCTTGTGGGGTCTCGGTCAGCGAATCTTCTTCTTGCACGACGGCCGCACTACGGATCTTCTCGATGCCATCAAGGAACACGCTAGTTCCGGCTCCGAGGCCAACACCGTCATTAGCAATTTCAAACAACTCACTCCGCAGCAGCAGCAGGATCTTCTGAATTTCCTGCGTTCGCTCTAGCGGCTTGCGCGAACACACTCCGTAGGACAGACTCTCCAGTCGTCTGTCCCTCTTTTTTTCTGCCATCTTACAGGACCGTTGCTTATTGTAGCTTCGCGTATTCCGCGCGGGCAGCGATCAGAACGGGGATACTGGGATCTGCATCCTTCCACAAAATGAAAAAAGCATTATAGGCCGCGCGGGACTTCGCTGTGTCGCCCGCAAGCGCGAACGAGCGCGCGAGTCCGAGTTGGCCAAGCGCGCCAATCGGTTCGTTAACTACGACGCCGGGCCAATTCAGGATTTTCTGAAACTCTGCCGCCGCCTCGGTTCCTCGGCGAGCGACAAGCAAAGCTTGTCCGCGAATATAAATCGGATAGAAGTTCGTCCAGAAGGTGCTACTGCCCGGAACGCCCAGCTCATACGGTGAAGCGCTGGCAAGCGCCTCAACAGCCTTTGCCGTGCCACCTGGAGCATTTAGGGCAAGCTGTCCGCGAAGCGTTGGCAAATAATTGAAGCGTACGACAGTGTCTTCGGGAAAACGTTTTTCCAAATCTTCCGCCAGGGCTCGAGCGCGCTCCGAATCTCCGATCAGGGCGAGAGCAAGTGCCGCGACATACTCCGCATCGCGGCCATTCGACTCAGCAATCGTCCGGGAAGCGTGCTCCCGCGCCGCGGAAGTATTTCCGTAGAGCGCCTCCCGGAGGGCCGCGGAGGCTTCGCAGCCCGCCGCCATCTCTTTTTCACTGGCACGCTCGGCCGAAGCGATAGCCTGGATAGAGAAATCGCGAGCTGCAGCCAGCTTTCCGGTATATGCGGAAGTGCTCGCCTCCATGTTGAGCATGGCATTTTCTTCTCCGGCCTTGCCCTGCGACCAGGCAACTTGCTCCGCAATACCTTGCGGATCGTGTTTCAAAAAAGCGAGTTGGTAGAGATAGACACGCAAATCCGCGGAATCGAAATTCTTTGCCAGCGCTTCACGGGCCGTTGCGCGAGCTTCGTCAAGCC
>JBARCY010000332.1:0-28259 GCA_049794595.1 Candidatus Acidiferrum sp. | reverse complement strand
AAAGGGAAATGCGAACGATGGGTCGGACCGGAAATCATGAACTCTTGGCATACTAAGGTGCGGGTACAGCAGGGTCAAGCCGAAGGGCCGAACAAAGGCTTGACGAGGGTTGTCTGGGAAAAAGGGACGTAGTTTGAGATGCGGGCGATTTTCTTTGGAAAACATTACGGCATTTGACATGGGTTCACAAATCTTTCAGCGCGGGTTGAAGGCTGGGCTAAGAATAGGCGCGCTTGGCGGGGCGCTTGTGTTTTTTTGTGGCAGCGCGCGGGCGCAAAGGGAAAATTCGAAGACGAGCGCTGATGTTGCGGCGGCGAATTCGCTTTACAGCCAAGGGATGCAGGCGCTGGAACGGCGGGATTTGGACGGAGCGCGCGCGGCCTTCGAAAAGACTCTCAAATTAGTTCCCAGCAGCCCAGAGCCGCACAATTCGCTCGGATGGGTTTTGCTCGCGCAGGGGCAAACGGACGCAGCGATTGCCGAATTCAAGACCGCAGTGGAATTGAAACCGGATTTTGCGCAAGCACACATGAACCTCTCCCGCGCCCTGCTGCAGGCAGGAGATTCACAAGGCGCAATCCGCGAGGCGCAGCAAGCCGTTCGGTTGGCTCCAAAAGACTCGGAAACGCGCCGTGTCCTGGCGCGTGCTCTCTCCTATTCCGGCGATGTGGCCGGGGCTGCCGAAGAATTGAAGGGAGGAATTGAGCTGGAGCCGAACCGGCCAGAGCTCCACGATGATCTCGGATCGATTTTGGTTCAGCAAGCGAACTGGGAGGAAGCCGCGGCCGAGTTTTCCGAGGCGTTAAAACTGCAGCCGCAATTCGCAGCGGCCCATTTGCATCTGGGAGTGTTGCGACTGCAAGAGAAAGACTTCGAGAGAGCGGAGGCCGAGTTGCGCGCCGCCGCGACTCTCGATCCAGAGAATGCGCTGGCGCACTACTACTTGGGGCAGGCGCTCGAATCGAGAGGAGCAACGGATGGGGCGCTTCAGGAGTTTCAGGTAGCGGCAAAATTAGATCCCCGTAACGCCGACGCTCAGACGCATTTGGGAATCTTGTTGCAGCGCACGGGGAATGCCGAGGAGGCGGTTGACGCATTCCGGCAGGCTTTAAAGATCGAGCCAGAGAGTGCGGATGTGCATAACGACCTAGGGCTCGCTCTCCTTCAGACCGGGGACGCGGAAAACAGCATTTTGGAATTTCAGACGGCGCTGAAATGGAAGCCCGGCGATGCGGGCTATGAAGCCAATTTAGGCGATGCTTATTTGCAGCGAACGGATTTTGACTCTGCCGTAGCCCATTTTGAGACGGCGATAAAAATGGAGCCGCAAAACGCGACGTTTCATTACGATTTGGGGCTTGCGCTGAAGATGAAAGATCGATTGCCGGATGCCATTACGGAGTTCAAGAAGGCTGAGGAACTGGATCCGAAGCTGGCGGATGCCTACTACACACTTGGCGTGACTCTATGGCAGCAAGGGAACTTTGCGGCGGCCGCGGAGGAATTGCGAGGGGCCGTCCAGGCAAAGCCCGACTACGCGGAGGCTTACTACACACTTGGTTCAGTGCTGAAACAAAAGGGCGACTTGCAGCCAGCGGCGGATGCGCTGCGGGAAGCGATTCGACTGGAACCGGATTTTGCGGGTGCGCATACAAATTTGGGGTCGGTTCTTCGCCAACTCGGAGATGCAGAAGGAGCGGCCACGGAGAGCCACGAGGGCATGGAGTTGTTGAAGCAAAAATCAAGCGAGCAGGCGGCGATGTTTGCCACCAACTCCGGACGCAGGCTTCTGAACGCAGGGGATTTGGAAGGAGCCATTTCGCAATTTCGGACCGCCATCCAATCGATGCCCGGGTACGCCGCCGCGCATTACCAGCTTGGCTTGGCGCTGCAACGGAAGGGGGATAAGAAAGAGGCGGCGAAAGAGTTTCAGAAGGCGGCAGGATTGGACCCTCGTTTCAAAGCGCCAAGCTAGCTAACACGTAAGGAGAAGGGCCGCTGCCCACTAATAACCCGTTTTGCGGATGGCCGCCAATTCGGTTTCCACAGGAACGCCGCCGGCTACTCTCGCCCGGATGACGGCTTCAAAGGGCTTCAGTTGGCCATCCTGGGAAACGGACAGCCGCAAAAGCAGTTCCTCGACGGAGCTTTGCTTGCAAACGTACTCGACAGCGGCCTGTGTGCCGATGGTTGTCGTCCCCGCGAGAATCAGCACGTATTGTCCTTGAGTCATCCCTTTAATGAGCGCAAGAACGGCGTAATCGACCGTGAGAGGCTGGCCGGAAGGAGTCGCAAGGAATTCCTTCGCTTCGTCGGCTTGGGGATGAACGTTGATGATGGCCTGATCACCCTTGCGCGGGCCGGAGGTCAACCGCTGGAAAACGAATTCCTGTGTGCCGGGCATTTCCAGCAGGGAGAGATTTTCCGAGGGAGAGCCGATGAAGATGAGATTGTTGTTCTTCGCGTCATCTAGCGAGAAAAGGCTGCCGCGTTTCACGCGAATGCGGCGGTGAAGCAAGGCAAAGACGCCGTCGAGCTGGTGCACGGCCAAGACTTCGCCCACACCAGTGTAATGATCGAGGATGGGAACCCCAGCATCCCGTTTGGGATTGCGGTAACGCATCCCCGTCTCAGGACGGCCGACAAAGGCTGCATTGCTGAAGACGACCCATGGCTCATCTGGCCCCGAAGTGAAACCTTTCCAAAAGACGCGAAACGCAGCCGGGGCTGGATCGGGTTGGCTGGCGAGACTGACAGGGGGAGAGCTGCGCGTGGCTAGGAGCCATACGATCACGGCGATGGCCGCAGCCAGAAAGATCGAGAGCGAGATGACTTCGGTTCCCAACCTGCGTTCCGGACTCTTCACGGTGGTTTCGGCTCTGGTCGCCCCGTTCAAATTGCTGGAGGCGGGTTTTGGCACAGAGGAATTGCGGTGGTGGAAGGAAAGCAGATAGGTGCCCTTTGGGAGCTCCACCACAATGGGGTCGTCCAGCCCGTCCGAGCTGTAATACTCCGCAAGTTTCGAGCGCAGGCGTCCGGCCTGAACACGAACCATGGAATCGAGCTGTGGATCGAAGTCTGCAGAACGGCCAAAAACCTCGGTCGCAATTTGAAACTCTTTAATTGGGGTGCCGGGGTGTTCGATGGCGTGCTTGGCCAGATAGCGGAGCAATTTACAGAGGGATTCGGAGCCATGAAGAGGATGGCTATTAGTGAGACGGTCGAGCTGCCCGAGGAGATGGTCCCGTTCGTTCACAACATTCCTTGATACATCGATGTAACGGGAGTGTAACAACTCGCGCAAGTCTCTGCAAGATGGAGAGTTAATTGATGTAACCGTATCAGACGCATTGAGACTTCCAACTCCAAGCCAAAAAACAAATAGTACTGATAAATATAATGGCATTAGCCGAGACACGCCCTGTGGGACCACGATATATCCGGTGAGGGCGCGGAGCGGCGAAGAGTTCCGATTGGGTGCGTATGTGCGAGGCGCAAGTCGAGGGCGTCGCGGTGTGCAATGGGGGTGCCTTTCACGGCTGAGCTTGGCTCGTTCTCCGGGAGTCCCGGTGCAGCCTTCCTAGGTTGTACTTCACGAATACGAAAGTGCGCGAAGGCCCGGCAAGGTCAGGGTTGATCTGTGCGAGTGCCGTGCTCTTCAGCGATTACTTTTGTGATTTCGATACAAACAGGATTCGGGTTGGCAAGGAGGGGTGGGATGACAAAGCGATTGGCGTGGATCAGCCTGGCGATTTTGTTTTGCGTGTTCTTATTGAAAGCACCGAAAGCATCGGGTCAAGCGGTATTCGGGGGCATTATCGGTACCGTGACAGACCCGCAGGGCAACGCGGTTGTTGGAGCCAAGGTCACAGTCACTTCGACGACCAAGAGTTTTACTTACGATACGACCACAAACGAGAGCGGGAATTACTCCGTCACGCACTTGATCCCGGACACTTACAAGGTCCATGTGGAGGCGACTGGCTTTAAAGCTTATGATGTTCCCAGCATCGGAGTATCCGCGGACACTGCGGCAAACGTCAACGCCCAGCTCCAGCTCGGTCAAGTGACACAAACCGTGGAAGTCACGGGTGCTGTTCCACAACTCCAGACGGACCGCGCTGATGTGGACATCCAGTTTAATCAACAGTATGTCCAAGATTTACCTGTGCTCAATCGCAACTTCACTAACTTCGAGCTGCTCTCTCCCGGCACCCAGAAACTCGTGGGTTGGAGCCACGCCGCTACCGAAAACCCCCAAGGGGGCGGTCAGATCTTTGTCAATGGACAACACTTTTCGGGCACTAATTTCGAACTGGATGGGACGGACAATCAAGACGCTATCTTGGGCATCATTGTCGTCAACCCTAACCTCGACGCCATCGCAGAAACAAAGATCGCGCTTCAGGACTACGACGCGGAATCAGGCAAAGCGGTCGCCGGCACGGTTGGCGTGTCGATCAAGTCCGGCACAAACGATTTCCATGGCAGCGGTTTTTACTATTATCGGAATAGCGACCAAGAGGCGCGCGATCCCTTTACGAATGCACCTGGCGTTCCTCTAGCACCTGCTACTTGGAAGCAGTTTGGTGGTTCCGTTGGCGGCCCAATCATCAAGGACAAGCTCTTTTTCTTTGCCGACTATCAGGGCACAAAACAAATTCAGGGCATCACAAATCTCTATACGATTCCGACCGCGGAAGTAGTCAGCACTTGCAATCCCGCGACGAACGCCGCGAGCGCTACGCCGGGCTCCTGCGATTTGAGCCAGTATCTCAATGCCTACGGTCCTCCTGTAAATGGTGTTGATAGCGGCCAAATCTACAATCCCACCACTGGGAACACAGCGGATGGGTCCGGTCGCACCCCCTTTGCGAATAACATGATTCCGATCTCAATGATTCCGGCGGGCATGGGCAAGCTCCTCGCCGAGTTTCCAACACCGACGGTTCCTATTGCAGGTACGGGTACAGGCATCACGGGAATCAACAACAACTTCGTTTCGACGGGCAACGGCCCTTATAATCAGTATTCCCTTGACACTCGCATCGATTACAGCGCGCCCCATAACTATCAAGTTTTCGGGCGTTTCAGCCTTGACTATTTCAACTTGTCCGGGCTCGGCGGATTGGGGCCACTCGGCGGCGTGGGCTTTGGGCCTGGCGGTTTGAATGGCTCTTCCATTAACCACGACTACAGCGTGGCAGGCGGCTTCACGAAAGCGATCGGCACGAATTGGCTGACCGACTTCCGCATCGGATGGTTTCAATACAATCCGATGACACATTACTCGGACGCATCTGCAAGTCCCATGGATGGATTCGATTTCCCCGGCCTGAACTCAGGGCCCGGCATCCAGGGTCCGCCTACGACGGGCGGTCTCTCAGGTTTCCAGTTTTCGGGAAACGGCAGCCTTGCCGCTTTCGGAGATGGGTTGAACATTGGCCGCTGCAACTGTCCGCTGACAGAAAGAGAACGTCAAATCCAGTTTGTAAACAACTGGACGCGGATTCGGGGCAACCACACCTTTAAGTTCGGGGCTGATATTCGTTACGCCACCAACCTTCGCATCCCTAGCGATTCCAGCCGCACCGGAATTTTGAACTTTGACGCCGGCGACACTTCCCTTACAGGAAGCGACGGCTTGGCGTTGGCCACCATGCTGCTCGGTGACGTCACGTCGTTCCAGCGTTTCGTAAGCCCGCCCAACATCCAAGCTATCGGCCACCAGTGGCGCGAGTTCACCTATGCCCAAGACACCTGGCGCGTTAGCCCGAAGTTCACCATGACCTATGGCGTGCGCTGGGAAATTTACAATCCAGAGGCCGTCACCGCCAAGGGCAACGCCGGTTTTGGGGACTTGAATGATGGTGAGCTGCTCGTGGCTGGCTATGGTGGCGTTCCGTTGAATGGCGGCGTCGCGAACACGTTCAAAGCCTTCGGTCCACGCGTTAGCTTTGCCTATCAATTCGATCCCAAGACCGTTCTACGCATCGGTTACGGCCGCGGGTTCGACATTGGCGTGTTCGGTTCCAATTTCGGCCACGCCGTCACGCAAAACCTGCCGGTCCTCGCATCCCAATCGATCTCAGACTCGAACATTAACTCCGCCGACACGAATAATCGCAGCGCGGTTTTCAACCTTGTCAACGGCCCGCCAGCATATCCATTTGCGAACCTTATCAGCGACTTGAACACGAATGGTTATTTGCCCATCCTCGGGCCCGACGGTACAGCCTCCACCTATATTCGTCCGAGAGTTCAGAGGCTGCCAACGATTGATGAATGGAATGCCACGCTTCAGCGACAGATCACGCCGACACTTAACATCACCGTGAGCTACATCGGCAACAAAGGAACTCACATGTTTGCCGGCACTGGTCCTTCTTATACCACGAACGAACCTGCCGTCGGCGCAGGGACGGACTTCGTTACTTGCACGATTACCCCGGTTCCATCGGGCGGATGTCCGTCAACGGATGTTGCGTTGAAAGGATTCGCCCCATTTGTGCCGGCAAACGAGCGCCGTAGGTTTTTCTTGAACGGTGTTTACTCATTTAATTACGGCGTACCAGGGTATACGCCTTGTTGTTCAGGGGACGTCGGCAATTATTTTGGCAACGACGCCAACAATAACTACAACGCACTTCAAATAAAGGCGGAAAAACGGACGAGCTTCGGACTGCAGTTCCTTGCGCATTACACCTTTTCGCGAGCCTACGCATACGATTCGAGCTACTACGATGTGGACAAGGCCATCGCTTACGGTCCCAACCCACAAAACCGCAACAATGAGTTCGTTGTTAACTCTATCTATGAGCTGCCTTTTGGCAGGGGCAAACATTTCCTGAGCGACGCCAGCCGGGCGATGGATCTTGCGATTGGCGGCTGGCAGGTCAGCAACACTTTGACTTGGGGCGGGGGGCTGCCCTGGACGCCGAGTATCGGTGAATGTAGCGGGGTCATTTACGACACGGGTGAAATCCCTTGCCGTCCAAATGTGACTAACGGTGAAAAACTCACGACTGGCAAAACGATGGCTCCATGCAGCCCGGGCAGCTCGACCCAGTGTGTGTACTGGTTCACACCAGTAGCTCCGCTCTCCTATGGCAGCCAGGTTAGTGCCGCCAACGTTGGCGTAGACTCGTGTACCTTCGCGCGGCCGGCTTCCGGTGCCTTCTCTCTTCCAGCTTGCGGCCAGATCGGAAATGTGGGATTCGACTCTTATCGCGGCCCGCATGTTTTCTACGACGACATGTCGTTGATGAAGACCTTCACCATCACGGAGCGCGTCAAGGCGCAGTTCCGCTTTGATGCCTACAACGTCTTTAACCATCCAGTTTTGGGCTTCAATGCCAACGAAGGCAACACCTGCGTCGACTGTGGTGGCACCGCTGGCCAGATCACCGACATTGAAAACGACAATTCTCCTGGCTCTCCAACTGGAATGCGTCAACTCCAGTTCGGCATCCGTGTGATTTTCTAAAACAAAACAAAAACACCCCAAACGGACGGGGAGCCCTCACGGGCTCCCCGTTTTTTATGCTCTAATTGTTTCCGGATTTGCATAGAGGCGCGCGCGTGGCGAAGGGCCCGTGGTTTTCCGTAGCTATTTTGACCGGTTTGACATTGTTCTGCGGACCTGTGCGAGCGAAATGTTCGCAAGTGCCGCAGAATCCCTCGGAACCTGATACGCCGCAGTCATCTCAACAAGCGTCGCAAACCGCCGCAGCCGCTTTCAGTCAAGCACGCGAGCTCTCGCAACAGGGTAAGTATGACGAGGCGATCTCTGTTCTGAAGGAACTGGAAGCTCCAAATCCGAGTTTGAAAAGGCTCGCGCATGAACTTGGAATCGCCTACTACAAGAAGAGCGACTTCCTAAATGCAATCCGCTATTTGAGGAAGGCGCGGGAACAAGATCCGGAAGATGCCGAGGCGGAGCAACTGCTGGGCCTATCTTATTATTTGGCTGGGCGTCCTGCCGAGGCGATCCCCGAGCTCGAAAAAGTGCAGACGTGGTATCCCAGCGCGAATGTGGATGCCTCGTACATCCTGGGCGTCTGCTACATCCAGACGAAGGATTATCCCCACGCGCGCAGGGCGTTTGCCAAAATGTTCGACGTTCGCGCGGATTCGGCAGCCAGCTATCTATTCACGGCGCGGATGTTATTGCGGCAAGATTTTAGCCCCGTGGCGGAAGAATACGCGCACAAGGCCGTGGAACTCGATCCGAAACTTCCTTTAGCGCATGAGCTTCTCGGGGAAGTGTATCTATATCATTCGCAGATAGACCAGGCCATCGCGGAGTTCCAGAAAGAGCTGGATATCAATCCAGGATACCCAGCGGCGTATTACAAGCTTGCGGACTGCTATTCGCGCGTTCAGAAATTCGACGCGGCGGAGCGGCTCTTGCAGCGTTCGATCTGGTTGGATCCCACTTCGACGGGGCCGTATATTCTGCTGGGCAAGGTCTTGGAAAAGAAAGGTGAGGAGCAGCTTGCCGTCCGTGCGCTGCAGCGCGCGCTCGCCATGGATCCTAACAACCCCATTCCACACCATCTGCTGGGAGAGGCCTATCGCAATTTGGGCAAGAATGAGGACGCAGATCGCGAGCTCAAGGTGGCCGGCCAACTGGAAGACAGGCAGAATTCGAAGCCTTAACGTTGAACTAATCATAAGGCTCATGCCGAAATGGATTCGAGGTGACGAACATGCGATGTCCTGCAACGCTTCGGGCAAATTCGCACGGGCGCGGCACGAATCGTGTTCGATCGAACTGCTGATGATAAAAAGTCGAAGACCATGGCGTCAGTCGACCCGCGGAAAATTGCTTCCTATAGTTCTTGTGTTTGTCCTGGTTGCTTTGGTCCTCACGACCGCAAGCTCCCAAGACCATTCCACCGTTGCTGATTCCGAAGGCTATGTGGGGATGGAAGCCTGTTCGGGCTGCCATTCCAATATTTACGCGAGCTACCAGAAGACCGCGATGGCACGAGCGAGTGGGCCTGCGATTCAAGGGTTGATTCCCGGTGAGTTCGAGCACCCCTCTTCCGGCGTTCATTATCGCGTTTATGCCGATAAGGGAATGGCATGGCTCACTTACGAACGCCCGGGCGACCCATCGGTCCACGGCACACGAGAGTTGCTGTACTTCATTGGCTCTGGCGGTAGGGGACGAACATATCTCTTTTCTGACGACGGATTCGTATTCGAATCTCCGATCAATTGGTACGCGCAGAGGCGCGTGTGGGATATGGCGCCGGCGTACCAGTCCGTCCGGCAAATCCCTATGAACCTGCCCGCCGAGGCTTCATGTCTAAGCTGCCACACGAGCAACATGCAAAAGCCGGAGATAGGAACAGAGAACAAATACAAGTTGCCACTTTTCGCCCACTCCGGAATTACGTGTGAACGCTGTCACGGGCCGGGGGCAGCGCACATCAGCACAAACGCTGCAATGCTAAATCCTTTGAAGCTGCCCGCCAACCGCCGGGACGCCATCTGCATGCAATGCCATCTAGAGGGAAGCATCGCTATCCAGCGGCCCGGTAAGCATCTCTACGATTTTCGGCCGGGCGACGACTTGTCAAAGTACGTCAGCTACTTTGAGCTTGCCGAGGACGGATCGCAAAACTCACGTGCTTTCAGCCAGTTCGAAGCGCTTGCCCAGAGTGTTTGCAAGCGAAAATCAGGCGATGCAATGTCTTGCATGAGCTGCCACGATCCCCACTTTTCGCCGAGCCCCGAAGAGAAGGTATCTTTTTATCGGAGCAAGTGTTTGGCATGCCATGGAGCCTCATTCGGCGCGAAGCACCATCCGGACAAGCCTAATTGTGCGCAGTGTCATATGCCCGGGATCAGCAGCGCACAGTTTGCGCATACCCAGGCGACCGACCACCGTATCCTTCGTTTTCCGCTTATGCCCGTCGTGAGCCCATCTCCGCCTTCAAAGCCGGTCCTGATCCGCTTTCCGCCTGATTCCGCGAAGGAAGACCTACGTGACTTGGGCTTGGCATGGACTTCCCTGGCGGAGTCTGGGATGGAATCCGCTATTCCTGAAGCGGAGGAAGTACTTCGGAGAGCAATCCAGAAATGCCCCAACGACTCGGCGCTGTCAGCTGCCACTGGGTATTTCGAGCAGCTGCGTCGAAGGTTCGGCGAAGCGCGGGATCATTACCAGCGGGCTCTTGAACTCGATCCTTATGACAACGACGCCGCAACGAATCTCGGCGTGATCGAGGCGCAGGAAGGGCAAATAGGTCGTGCGATCTCTCTATGGCAGCAGGCATTCGAGCGCGCCCCTTGGAAGAGTGCCATCGGAATGAACCTGGCTCGCGTATTCTGCTCTGAGGGACAGTACGATAAAGCACATTCACACGTTGTGCGCGTCCTCGAATTCAATCCCGACTTGCCCGAAGCCAACACTTTAGCGCGGTACTTGAGCGCGCATCCACCAAGATGTACGGCGCCCTAGAAAGAAAGTTTTGAGGTTTCGCAGTGAATCTGAGGCACCCGAGGCTTTGGCGACCCCCGTAGTCAGATCTTTCGTGTACTGATGGACCGAAGACAAGTGGAACTTGAACGCGAAGCCTTGAGAGGCATGCCCAATCCGATGAACTTGTCCTCTAATTTATTTCGTCACGCGCTGGTGGCCGCCCTGTTTTTAGTAAGCGCTTTTGCCGCGCCGCCGCAGGAAATTTACAACGAACCCTGGCGGCCGCAATATCATTTTACTCCGCCGAAGAACTTCATGAATGATCCGAACGGCCTGGTTCATTACAAGGGTGAATATCATTTGTTCTATCAGAACAACCCACAAGGAACGGTGTGGGGCCACATGAGCTGGGGCCACGCGGTTAGCACGGACATGCTGCATTGGAAGAACTTGCCTGTAGCGATTACCGAAGAGCCCGGGAAATTCATGATTTATTCGGGCAGCGCCGTTGTTGATTGGCATAATTCAAGCGGGCTTTGTGCGAGCACCGGACCTTCCGATCAATCTTGCCTGATTGCGATCTACACGGCGGCCGGAACGAACTCACAAAAACAAAATCTCGCGTTTAGCAACGACCGCGGCCGCACTTGGACAAATTACTCGGGTAATCCTGTCGCAGATTTGAGCCAGCCAGACTTTCGCGATCCCAAGGTATTTTGGTACGAGCCCCAGCGGAAATGGGTGATGGTGGCCGTTCTCGCGGATGAGAAAAGAGCCGTGTTTCTTGACTCGCGCGATTTGAAGAGTTGGGTCCTTCGCGGTTCTTTTGAAGCGGCCAATCACGAAAAAGGACAGTGGGAGTGCCCGGATCTGTTTGAATTGCAAGTGGGCGAAAATCCCAAAGAGAAAAAATGGGTACTCATCGTGAATCGTAATCCCGGTGCGCCAGCCGGCGGAACCGGTGTGGAGTATTTTCTGGGCGCGTTTGACGGCGCGCGATTTGTGAACCAAACGCCCTCGGCCCAGGAGCTGTGGGCCGATTATGGCAAGGATTTCTATGCGACAAATTCGTTCTCTGACATTCCTCCCAAAGATGGGCGAAGGATTTGGATCGGTTGGATCAGCAACTGGCAGTATGCGAATCGTGAACCAACTGTCGCGTGGCGCGGGGCACAATCGTTGCCGCGCAATCTAAGCCTCGCGCGCTTTCCAGAAGGAATCCGGTTGGTGCAAAGACCCATTGTTGAAACCAAGGAGCTGCGCCAGCGGAAGCAGATAGAGCTTTCGAACCTCTCGATTCCGCTCGCGATCCAGGCGATGCATATGGCAAATGTAACTGGAGATGCACTTGAAATAGAAGCAGAGCTCGCTCCTCAGGATTCAAAAGAGATTGGTTTTCGGGTTCGTAAAGGCGGATCCGAGGAGACACTATTGGGATTTGCTCCCGCAAACAGGGAAGTGTTCGTGGATCGAACTCGCTCAGGAGAAGTTTCCTTCGCGCCGGAATTTCCGGGGCGGCAAAGCGCGAAAGTGCGGCAGAATGCACGCGTGAAGCTCCATGTTTTTGTGGACCGCTCAAGTGTGGAAATGTTCGTCAATGATGGCGAGGTGGTTCTGACGGACCGCATTTATCCGTCGCCTACAAGCGATGGGATTGAGCTGTACTCGGATGGCGGGCGCGGGAAAGTGGTTTCGCTTTCCATTTGGAAACTTGGCTCGGTGTGGCACTAGCACTTAGGATCACGCGAAGTTAACGGGGCTCGAAGGAGCGTTATGGATTGTCACGCTAACGCGGCCCTATCAGAGGAACGCGGGTCGTCCATGAAAAAATTCACCACGGTTGGCCTCGGAGAACTGCTCTGGGACCTTTTCCCCCAAAATCGACAGCTTGGCGGCGCGCCCGCGAATTTTGCATACATGACGAATTTGCTGGGCGATGAAGGCATCGTCGCTAGCCGCGTCGGAAACGATGAGCTCGGGGAGGAAGCGAAACATCGCCTCAAGCGTCTCGGGCTCAGCACATCCTACGTCCAGCTGGATCCAACTCACCGCACGGGGATTGTGCAGGTCGAAGTCGATGCAAAGGGCCAGCCGACATTTCAAATTGCAGAACCTGCGGCATGGGATTGCTTTGAATGGACGCCGGCGTGGCAGGCGTTGGCACAAAAGGCGGACGCGGTTTGCTTTGGTTCGCTGGCGCAGCGGTCACCGCAGTCTCGCCAGACGATTCATTCCTTCATGCAAACCATTCGGTCGGAAACTACGCGCGTCTTCGACGTCAATCTTCGCCAGTCTTACTATTCCGCGCAGATTTTGTCCGATTCCGCCAAGCAAGCGGACATCATCAAATTGAACCACGATGAGTTGCCAACCGTAGTGCAACTACTTGGTTTTCCCTTCGATGACGAGGAGTCCGCGGCGCAGTGGCTCCGCCATACCTTTCACACCGAGCTGGTATGCGTCACGCGCGGGGCGTCCGGAAGCTTGCTGGTCAGTGAATACGCCAAACACGAGCATCCTGGCATTCCAGTCCAAGTTGCGGACACAGTGGGCTCCGGGGATGCGTTCACCGCGGCGCTCGTTTATCACTATTTGCGTCGCGATTCTCTCGCCGCTATGAACGAGGCGGCAAATCGCATGGGCTCGTGGGTCGCGGGTCAGACCGGCGCAACACCTGCTCGAGATGAATCCCAGCTCGAAATAATTCGCTTAGCTGCAGTGTGAGCGATTCCTGAACAAAACTCTAATGCACGGCGGCAGGCGCCTGAGCCTGTTCCTTTGCTAGTCGTCCGGCGTCGCCTTGAGGAAGTTCGTGCAGCAGGACGAGAAAAACTCCGTTGGTCCATCCAAAGCCCACGATGTTCACGTGATAGCCAGCGGTCACTTGCGTTTCCGAGGAGCGTTTTACGGCGTCGTACTTTTCGCGAATGGTGCCGTCGCGCTGGAAATTCTCCATGACCATGGAAAGGAATTTGTAGGAGACACGGTCCGCAGCTTCATTGAGTCCATAGCGGCGCATGCCCTCATCGGCCATCAATTGATTTGGCGCCCAAGCATAGGGAAAGTCCCACTGCCCTCCTGTTTCGTAAGGACTCATTACCAGCCCACCGGGCCGCTCGAATATGCTGATCTGTTTTACAACCTCTCGCGCCTGTTCGGGCGTCGCAAGGCCTGCCCAGAGTGGATAAAACGTGGTCACATATTCGTACGTCGAGCGCGCTTGCTTTTCGAAATTGTAATCGAAGAAGAGGCCCCGCTCGCTGTCCCACAGATATTTCTGAATGGCGGTCTTCCGTTGCTCCGCGCGCTGGCGCCACTTCTCGGAATCTTCGTTAAGGCCAAGCGTGGCGCTCATCTGCTCGAGATCCTTTTCCGATTTATAGAGCAAACTGTTGAGGCACACGGGAGCAAAATGATGCGTTGCCGCCCCGTAAGGGCCGAAACGAAAGGAGATATCAAACCCCGATTCGCGCATCGCCCGATCACCCTTATAGTAGTCGGCGGTTAGCGCGACAGTCCCCGCCGGATCGCAAGCCGGCTGAGCCATGGTTCTCGCAACATCGCAAAGTTGCAGCGCGAACAGAGGTCCTGCCGCGATCGGAGAGGGCTTCTTCGTTGTCGATTCCACCAGATAATCCCGGCCGAAATCCGGTTGTCCCAGGAAATACGCCGCCACTTGACGATAGTGGCCCGTTTCGTCCTTCACGCTTTCCGCTGCAGGGCCGTTGCCGAAATCATAGTAACGAGAGAGTCCGGTCGATCCCGCAAGGTGTGGTTCGCTGTTCCAGAGCTCATGGTCTTTGACGGCGTAACGATAAGCCTTCGCCAGCCATTCCGTGTTTTGATTCCCTTTCGCTTTCTCCGCGTCGTAGACCGCGAGGATCATGGACGTGAGAAACGGGGGCTGCGAGCGCGTCAAATAGTAAGTGCGGTTTGCATTCAGAACTCCTCCGTAATGCTCGATCTCAAAAAAGAAATTCTCCACCATGCCTTTTGCGAGATCGATCCGGCCGTCGCGCACCAGACCGCGAATGATGAAATAACTGTCCCAGCCGTACATTTCGTTGAATCTTCCACCGGGTACCACGTAGCGATTCTCGAGGTAGAGAAGCCCGGCGGGATCAATCTTGGAGGGATCGAGTTCTCCGATGTGATGAATCACCGCCGGCAAATGCATAACCTGCACCCTACATTGTTTCTGAAGTTGCTGTACCGCGGCAGGTTCCGCAAAATCGGAAGGGAGATAAAGAACAGAAGCGGTGGCAAGCTTTGTGTCCACTACCGTGTTGCAGTCCGTCAGCGATCGGGTGAGCGAATCCCAGCCCGTCGAAATGTAAGCGCGGATTTGATCGAGAGCATTGTCTTCTGCCTTAGATTGCGTTCCGGGGAAGGCGGGAAGCGCATTCAACAAAAGAACGCAAAGCAGATAGGCGCAAAGTCTCTTCAATTTTTGCATGAGGTCAGCACCCCGCAGAGCGCCCTCGGCGGCGACGGATGCGGCACCAGCAGCATAGTCCCTTGGGTGTGCGTGAGCAACCGTTTCGGTGGTGAACGGGGAGCTGAAAACGACTTTCTGGCCTCTTTCTAAGCCTTGTGCTTGGAATCAGTTATGAGCGTTTAAGGTGACTAGGCAATCGTGCGGGAGCGACAGATAAAGCCACTTGTGGACCTCTTCTTGGGGCGGGTTCGTGGCCAGGCTCCCCGTCACCTTCGGAGCTCTTTCGCAATGTAGACGGTGCCTACTCTGCGCCGCGAGAGAAGCTGGCGCCCGGTCGACGCCGAGAATTCTCGCCAGAATTTTTCCAGGCCGGGTGCTGCGCGGCCCATCCTTTTCGATGTACGATGTTGAACTAGGGGGGCCCGTAGCTCAGCGGTTAGAGCAGCGGACTCATAATCCGTTGGTCCCAGGTTCAAATCCTGGCGGGCCCACCAACTAATTTTTAAGGCCTTCGTTTGCTATTAGTTGGTTTTCCCACGTGGCTCGCTTTCCTCATCTTCGAGAATATTTAGAGCACGAAAGCAGCCCTTGGTGAGGATAGTGCGGTTGCTGCTTCGGGTTTTCGGCGAACCGAACTCACCGTCAGAATAAGTCTCGGCAACTTCGATTGTGCCGCGAAGCAGGTCCACCCATTTCCAACGAAGGGCAAGTATTTCGCCGATCCGCAACCCTGTAAACACGGCAACTTGAACGACTGTGCGACATGCCTCAGACAGTTCGAGCAGAAACTGATCGTTTCTTGAACATCAAATCGAATGTAATGCCTGCTTTGCGAGAGAAGAACATCTTTCCTTGTTGCTGAGTCAGGGAGCTGAGTTCTCGTTCGATGTAATGAGCGCACCTACTCGACTGATTCGATCGGACCGCCCGAGCCCCTAAAATTGGAGATGCCATCTATCTTTTCCAGACTAAAAATGACACATTTGTGTCGGTCTATGCGATTATCTCCACGTTTGGGCTCCTTAACCGCTGAGGATTCTGGCTGGTATGACGAGCATTGGCGAAAACTCGAAGACGGACCCAAGGGCATATCTGCAGCAGGTTCGCGAAGCTCTGCCGGGGACTCGCCGAGCCGATCCCACTGTTGACGCGGTCTCGCGCCGGATTCTGTGCGTCTTTCCACAGTACACCAAGTCTTTCGGTACGTTCGACAATGCTTATCCACTGCTTGGGGTGAAGGCTTTCATGCCGCCGCAGGGGCTGCTGGTGGTTGCCGCGTACCTTCCGAAGCATTGGGAGGTGCGCTTCGTTGATGAGAACGTGCGGCCCGCGAAAGAGAGAGATTACCGCTGGGCGGACGCAGTGCTCGTCAGCGGGATGCACATCCAGCGGCAGCAGATCAATGACATCAACCGCCGTGCGCATGCACACGGGAAGCTAACGGCGCTGGGAGGTCCTTCGGTGTCGGGATGTCCGGAACATTATCCCGATTTCGATTACCTCCATTTGGGTGAGCTGGGCGATGCGACAGACGCGTTGATTTCGGCGCTGGCGCGTAGTGTGGAGAGGCCTGCCGCACAGGAACGCTTGACGACCTCGGAGCGGCTAGCGATGTCCGAGTTTCCGACACCAGCCTACAGGCTGGCTGGGCTCTCGCAGTATTTCCTCGCCAACGTGCAATTTTCCAGCGGCTGCCCGTATCGCTGCGAGTTCTGCGATATTCCCGAGCTTTACGGACAGAATCCCCGGCTGAAGACGCCGCAACAATTGCTCTCTGAACTGGATGCCATTGTCGAGGGAAACGCCTTGGGGGCGGTCTATTTCGTGGACGACAATTTTGTGGGGAATCGCAAAGCAGCGAAGGAATTACTTCCCCACCTTATCGAATGGCAAAAGCGCAAGCAATATCCCGTGGAATTTGCGTGCGAAGCGACCCTGAATATTACGAAGTCTCCTGATCTGCTGGCTATGATGCGCGAAGCG
Source organism: Candidatus Acidiferrum sp. (assembly GCA_049794595.1). Taxonomy (GTDB): domain Bacteria; phylum Acidobacteriota; class Terriglobia; order Acidiferrales; family UBA7541; genus Acidiferrum. The sequence goes on along the minus strand of JBARCY010000332.1, from coordinate 11,403 downwards.
TCATTCCGGACGATTTTCTGCGGCATCGAGACGCCAGACCCTGCCGCGCTGAAGGCCATGGCCAAACAACACAACAATCAAACGCCAATGCTGGAAGCGGTCAAGATCCTGAATAGCTATGGGATCGAGGTGGTATCGGGCATCATCATGGGACTGGACACAGACACCTACGACACGCCGGATCGCATCCTGGAATTCGTCGAAGCGTCCAAAATTCCCGTTCTGACGATCAATCTTCTGGAGGCTCTGCCCCGCACGCCGCTGCACAGGCGGCTTCAAGCAGAAGGGAGGCTGATCGAGGAAGAGAGGCGCGAATCGAATGTGGACTTCAAGCTGCCCTACAAGGACGTAATCGCAATGTGGCGGCGAACTTTCCGCACTGCCTTTGAGCCTGCGGCGATCTACCGGCGGTTCGAGTACAACCAGGAGCACACCTACCCGAACCGCGTATGGACTCCGCCGACTTGCAGGCTGAGCGTGCGCAATGTGTTGAAAGGGCTGACTACGCTGGCGAAGTTAGTGGTGAAGGTGGGGATATTTAGCGATTACCGCGCGGTCTTCTGGAGGATGGCGAAGCCGGCGTTAAAGAAAGGCGATATCGAGTCCGTGATCCACGTAAGCTTGGTGGCCCACCACATGATTTCGTTTGCGCGCGAAGCGGAGTCGGGATACCAGAACGCTTCGTTCTATTCATCCAAAGTGGAACAGATTTCGTGATGGATTCGGCACAGGTTCTATCCGGGCTGGCGGCGACACTTCCCACAATCCTCTAACATCAGTCACTTAAGGATTCGGTCTGTCAGGGCGAACTTTTGACTCCGTAGCCCACCACGGAGGAAACTGGCTCGCGGCACGCTGGAAGGACCGTGGTTTTGGATGGGATAGGACTGAGCTTGCCCTGGTGTAACCGGTATTCGAGGCCGCGCCACACAACTTTTTCCGAGAAGAATCCCGCGAGCCAAACAACAAAGCTAATCGCATCTCGTATGGGAACGAGCCAAATGAGTTGGAGAACCCGGCGATCTCCTAACCCCCATCTTCCAGTCAGCCACGTTATGGCAACACGAAGGACAAGGTAGGACAACAGAAGAGATGCAGCCAATGCTGGCGAACCAATGGACACTCCGACCGCCGCTCCGAGCAATGTCCATGGCAATCCATGAGTGAAAATGAGCCCGCGATAGCCCGATGGACGAGCGCTCTTCAAGGCGATCGACCAGCGCAGTTCACGATGAAAATACTCTGAAAGAGTTTCTTTGGAAAAGACCATGGAGACAGGCTTGGGCATTAAGACCACGCGATGGCCGCAGAGAGCGATACGTTTGCCAAGCTCAAAGTCTTCGGAGTGATGATTGACCATCGCTTCCCAGCCGCCAATTTCTGCCAGGTGCTTTTTGGACGTGGCCATGGTCCAGCCAAAAGCGAAACCCAACCGGCCCTCGATTTTCTTTGCCACAAGGGCGGCCGGAGCGGAGTCCATGTACATGCCCAATGCCTCAAGATTCGATGCCAGATTTCCAGCGCTCTGGCTCCGATAGAACGCGGTCACCGCGCCGACATTTTGATCGGCAAAAGGAGCGGTGACCTGCATGAGATAATCACGTTCCACGCGGACGTCACTGTCGCTCATGACCAGCAGATCGTATTTCGCGTTTTGGGCTAACTGGCAAAGATTATTCACCTTATCGCTGGTGCCCACATGGGGAACATTCGTGATCAAGCGGATGGGGGTGGCGGGGAAATCGGCGCGGAGTTTTTCGATCACCGCAATGACAGGATCGTTTATATCGGACACCGCAAACAACAATTCGTATTCGGGGTAATCCAGCCGGCAAAAGCTGGCGAAGTTTTCATAAGCTTCATAGTCAAGGCCGCGCACAGGCTTTACGATGCTGGCGGGGGGCATGAAAGCAGTTTTTCCCAAAGAGGCTTTGCGCGCAGTGCGGAAATAATCGTAGACGCAATAAAGAGATAACAAGTAGTAAATGAACGGCAGAAGCGCCAAAAGCAGTAAACCATAAGTTACAATCTGCAACACGGCTCCTCGGATTTCGCCCGCCATCTACATCATGTAAGCGTACGAGATCTTCATGCCAGTTCCATCCGAAACGCAGGCACAGTGAATTTCCTCAACTGATCGCGTAACCGCGGGCGCGAATGGTTTCCACGGCTTCAGTCCGGCTCCCGGCGTCCACCTGTTTCAATATCCGATGAATGTGATTCCGTACCGTAAACTCAGAGAGATTCAAGTGGGAAGCGATTTCTTTGTTTGTGAGGCCCTTGGCAACGAGAGTAACCAATTGCTGCTGTCGGCAAGTGAGATCAGGTTTCGTAGATGAATCTTGGAGAGGAGTCTCCTTGGGCATCCGAGCGACCAAACGGAATAGCGAGGAGCAAAGATGCGGTGGACACACCGCCTCGCCACGAACGACCGCTCGCACGGCGTTAACGACGTCCGAAGCAGAGGCATCTTTCAATAAATAGCCACTCACACCAAAGCGCACCGCCTCCATGAATTGCTCTTCGTCAGCATCCATCCCGATGATAACGGCCTTAAAATCCGCGCGCGGTCCACCCGAGCCGGCTAAACATCGCGGAAGCCGGCGAGGAACAAATGCATCGATCAACAAGACGTCGCACCCGGTTTCGGGGATGCCCATAGACGTTTCGTCAGGCGCGGAAGATTGCTCTAGGACCTCAAAGTCAGGCTTTTTACGAAAAAGGCGAACCAAAGCTTCGCGCAAGAGCCGATTATAAATCAACAGGTATACGCGTATAGGAGAAACGGGGACAAATTCGTTCATCGTTCACCAAATCTTTGGGGCCTGATGGTTCGTAAGTAATGACAAGTAGCCCGCAAAATGAAACGGGTGTGGCCGACCTGGCTGGCCATGGTAAAGCGGCGCCACCTCTAATGTCAACAATGAAGAGTTTAAATCCATTTAATCTGTGCAACAGGACGTGCTGAGTACCTAACTAACGGAGACTGCTGCTCACAACAGTACGGATAAGGTACTGACGGCACCGCCTTGCCAATTATTCGCTCACTAGCCAATATTTCCGGCGATTTGGCGATTCCATTGCCATAGGTTCAAAACCAAACTAGGACGGCTGAGTATGGGTCATTATACCCACGAACTAGGTATCTGTACTACAAGAGGTCGTACCACAAATGCGTCGCGCGAAGTAGTCCTACCCCGTAGATATGTTTTGATGCTTACTCTAACTGGCTGAAACAAGGACACTTGCATGGCACGGAGTGTGCCATGGAAAAATCCATTCGGGTCCTCGTGGCGAACCATCCCCGCCTCATGCGGGAAATTGTCCTCACAACTTTTGCGGATCAACCCGACATAGAAATTGTGGGTGAGGTCGCGGACGAGTCGCAGATCTCGGAGACAGTGAGAAAAACAATGCCACATTTTGTGGTCATTGCGCTTGACCAGCCGGGCAGGCGGCCACTCATCTGTGACGTTCTGCTTCGCGAGCATCCCGACGTACACGTGATCGCCGTTGCGCCCGAAAAAAACTACATCGTGTACTACTGGGCTTCGTTGCAGATCCATTCCAACGACATCGAAGCGTCCGAAGAAGGAATACTGAGCGCCATGCGAAACAAGCTGATGGCAAATGGCGCCAATTGAAGCAGTTCGGGCCCAGCACTAAGGTGAAACTATGGTGAGCTTCAAAAAAGCGATGAAGATCTTCACGGGCTTGGCCTTTGCGTTCTCCATCTGCGCGGTGGCCGGTGCGCAGCAGCAGGACGAGAGGGCTCGTACGGTTAAGGACCAGGAAAGAAACGAATACGGCGTTGAACAGCCCCCTGACCTGAGCCAGGAAAACCTGGACCGCGTAGCGGCTTCTTCAACTGACATTCGTGGAGTCTTGAGTTTGAATCAAGGGCTGATGGTTGAGTTGAAGCGATGGATAGCGAAGGAGGCGACAGACAACGGCCAAGTCGTCGATGACTCGAAGCTGACGGATCAAGCTATTTTCGAACGCTTGGACCGGGACGTGGTGTTCCGCTCAGTAGCCACAAGGCTGTTGCAGAGATATGGCTACTTGATGCCCACCCCGAATCCTGATTCCGACTTCGCAAAAGAAAAGCAGTTAGTGCTTCAGGAACGCGCGCGCCGATTGGTCCAGATTGAGGCCCAGGAAGATGCGGAATCGCTAAAGCCGCAAAGAAGCGACCAAGATATTGAACGCACCACATCGTGTGATCCTCGTCGCGACGAAAATTGTTCGCAGCAATCGCCAGCGGACCGCCGCCAAAATACGCGCACTCCCGGCGGGATGAACTCGCCCTCGACGAACCCACAGACGGGGCCCGAGCAAGAACCCTCGCAAAGCCCCTCGAGGATTCTGCGGGCCGACGGAATACCGCAGGACGCAAATCCCCTCAACGGTACGAGCGCTGACAGTGTGTCGCCGGACCTCCAATTGACTTCCGGTTCGGTTATGCCAAACAGCAATCCTTCGGCGAACTCGCAAGGTATAGGCCAAGGTGCGCTGGATGGAATGTCGTCGGGACGGAGCTTGCCTCCTGATCTCGCTGATCGCAGCGGTAACCCGGGAGTCGCGCCAGCCAGAAGCACAACGCCAACGCTCTCATCCGCAAGGTCTTCCCGCGGTGGAACCAATGAAAATGAAGAGGACTTGATGCCGGTGAGGATGGTCCATCGCGCGAATCCCTACGCCGATATACCCTCTCTCTACGACATGTACGTGCAAGCATCCTCTCGACAGCGCACTCTCGAGCGTTTCGGGCTCGACGTTTTTCGTAATACCACAAATGACCCGCAAGCCATCCCCATGGACCTGCCGGTCGGCCCTGACTATGTCCTCGGCCCCGGTGACAGTCTCGAAATTGATCTCTGGGGAGGCGTTTCGCAGCGACTGTTTCGTATTGTCGATCGCGAGGGTCGTGTTTCGCTGCCCGAAGCCGGGCCTCTTCTCGTGAGCGGGCGAAATCTGGGTGATGTGCAGTCCGCCGTACAGCAGGCCCTGAGGACCGAATATCGGGATGTTTCAGCAGATGTCTCGCTTTCGCGATTGAGAACGGTTCGTGTCTACGTAGTCGGGGATGTGTTAGCTCCCGGCGCTTACGACATCAGCTCGCTTTCCACTCCCTTGAACGCCCTCTTCGCCGCAGGCGGCGTAACGCCACGCGGCTCGCTCCGCGCACTCAAACACTATCGTGGCAAACAACTTGTCGAAGAGGTGGACGCTTACGACTTGCTCTTGCATGGCGTGCGTTCCGGCATGGCCCGGCTGGAAAACGGCGACACTCTGCTTGTCCCTTCCGTCGGACCTCAGGTCACGGTGGATGGCATGGTGCGCCGCCCGGCGATTTACGAGTTACACGGCGAAACCTCGCTCGAGGACGTGCTCGAACTGGCAGGGGGAATCCTGCCAGCCGCCACTCTTCGGCATATCGAGGTTCAGCGCGTGGAAGCCCACGAGAAGCGCACCATGCTCGCCCTCGATCTTTCGCCCATCGAGGACGCGGATTCCGCAAAGAAAAAACTCGAGGCATTCAAGATCAACGACGGCGACGAGATTCACATCTTTCCGATAGCTCCTTACAACGAAGACGCAATTTACCTTCAGGGGCATGTATTGCGCCCTGGGCGTTATTCTTATAAGGAGGGAATGACGCTTTCCGGCCTCATCGGTTCTTACAAAGATCTATTGCCAGAACCTGCGCCGCACTACGCAGAGATCGTCAGATTAAATCCACCGGACTTTCACCCAAGCGTCGAAAGCTTCGATCTGTCTGCGGCTCTTGCGAATCCCGCCTCCGCGCCGAAGTTGGAACCGCTTGATACTGTTCGCATCTTCAGCCGCTACGATTTTCAACCCGCTCCGGAAATCTGGATTGGCGGAGAAGTTCGCGAACCTGGGAAGTATCGCACCTCCGGCGAAGCTCATTTGAGAGACGCGATCTACTTGGCTGGCGGCGTGACACAGGACGCCTCTCTGGACTCTGCACAGCTTTTCCGCACGCAGCCCGACGGCACTCTCAAAATTCTGAGCGTCGATCTTCGCGAAGCCCTGGCGGGCGATCCGATGGACAACATTCTCCTTCAGCCGCGTGACCGCTTGCTTATACACCGCAACCCGGCGCGAGTGGACCCGCCGACGGTTTACATCACGGGTGAAGTTGCCAAACCTGGACGTTATCCCCTTACCACGAACATGCACGTCGAGGATTTGGTTCGCCTCGCAGGTGGATTGAAGCGGAGCGCCTACACCGAAAGCGCGGATCTCTCCCGTTTCGATCCGAATGCTTCCCGCAAGACTCCCAGTGATCGTCTCGAGGTCAACCTGACCTCGGCACTGAGCGGGGATGCGAAGAACGACGTGCCACTTCGCGATGGAGACGTTCTGACCATCGGCCAGTTGCCGCGATGGAGCGATATTGGCGCAGCCATCACCGTGCGCGGCGAAGTCCTACATCCAGGTACCTACGGAATCGAGCCTGGGGAGCGTCTAAGCTCAGTTTTGGCGCGGAGCGGAGGATTCGGTCCAGAGGCTTATCCCTACGGTGCTCTCTTGGTTCGAAAAGAGGTGCGCGACCTTGAGGTGAAGTCGCATGTGGAACTCGTCCTGCGGCTTAAAGCCGAGCAAGACTATCTGAAGACTTTGCCCGAAGGCGATACGGATCAGAAAAATGCGAAGTTGACAGCTATTGCGCAGACGAAGTCGACGCTTGACCAGCTTGAAACGGCTGCTCCTATCGGCCGCGTTGTCATCCACGTTAGGTTGGATATCCGATCTTGGAGCAATACCCCGGCGGACATTCCCGTGCGCGACGGCGACACGCTGATCATTCCCAAGAGCACAAATTACGTGACCGTGACCGGTCAAGTGCTCAACCCCACCGCAGTGGCGTACATCCCCGGAAGGAGTGCCAAGTGGTATCTCAGCCAAGCCGGCGGATTGACACAACTTGCGAATAAGAAGGCAGTCTTCGTCGTGAGGGCGGATGGGTCGGTGTTTGGGGCAAAAAATAATTCGGATTCGTGGTGGATGGGCAATTCTTTGAACGAAACGCTAAAGCCAGGTGATTCCGTCATCGTGCCAGAGCTTTCGCCAAAGATTGGCGGCCGCAATTGGGCCTTGCTCATGCAATCCGCGCAAGTGGCTTCGTCTGTAGCCCTTGCAGTGGCGTACATCCATCCGTGATGAGGGATTTTCATGATGCGGGGGTATCTCATCGTGCTGGCGTTTAGCTGGGCGTTGTCGAGTCTTACGCTGACGGCAAGCCATTCTTTGGCGGCATTGCCCCAGGCACAGCAACAGAGTGGAGACCAAACGACGCAGAGCAGTTCGGATAACAAAAAAACGGATGAATCCAATAAGAAGAAGAGCCCGAGTAATCCCCAGCCCGATTCAGCCGCTCCACCGCCGCACACCGTTAAAGGCTTGGCAAAGGAATTCTTGTTGGACCAAAAGCAGATATTGACTAGCCCTGCGAAGCTTCAATTCTCGGACGTTCAGTGGTTAGTTCCCCTCAGTGGAATCACCGCGGGGTTCTTCGTGACCGATGCGGAGTTCAGCAAACATCTATCGCACAACCCTGCAACCCTTAGCCACTACAACACTGCGTCTAATGCTGGAATCGCCGCGCTCATCGGAGGCACGGGCGGCATGTGGTTGCTTGGCCATGTCAAGCACGACGAGCACTGGAGCGAAACTGGATTTCTTGCAGGTGAGGCTGCCCTCAATAGCCTTGTAGACGTAGAAGCTCTGAAGTACTCGCTAAGGCGCGACCGTCCGTTCCAGGGCGACGGCACTGGTCCGTTCTTTCAAGGCGGCACATCCTTCCCCTCGGAGCATGCTGCATTGGCGTGGTCTGTCGCGGGAGTGGTCGCACACGAATATCCCGGACCATTGATGAAATTCTTGGCCTACGGCCTTGCCTCATTCGTCGACTACTCCCGGATTCGTTCTCGCCAGCATTTTCCCTCCGACGTTTTCGTCGGCAGCATGATGGGTAGTTTCATCGGTCAGAATATCTATAGCCGAAATCATGATCCGGAATTAGGCGGCGAGGCTTGGAGATCCCTCAGTCAAATTTTCCGTAACGATGGAAACCTCTCGGCGAGCAATATGGGCTCACCGTATGTCCCCATCGATAGCTGGGTTTACTCCGCATTCGATCGCCTCGCGGCAATGGGTTATGTCCGGACCGGGATGCTCGGGATGCGTCCTTGGACCCGCTTGGAATGCGCTCGGCTCCTCAACGAAGCTGAAAATAGGAACGTCGAGGACAGCAGTTCATCGGAAGCCGCGCGAACGTATGCTCAACTGTCGCAGGAATTTGCCGGCGAATTAGAACAGATGAGCGCTGGTAAGAATAGAGTCGCCAAAGTGGAGTCGGTCTACACAAGCGTCACTGGAATCTCGGGGCAACCTCTCACGGATGGTTTCAACTTTGGGCAGACGATTATTAATGATTACGGGAGACCCTACCAAGAAGGATTGAACACCGCCGATGGCTTCTCCGCTTGGGGGGCCGAAGGGCATTTCGTCGTCTACGTGCGCGCGGAGTACGAACATGCTCCTTCAGCTCCCGCTTTATCCGCGAGCGCTCGGGAATTCATATCAACGAGCAACGCTCTTCCCTCCGTTGCTCCTCCCACACCATTCGCGGCCGTGAATCGCTTTCAATTATTGGACTCTTACTTAGGTCTGAATTTTTACAACTGGCAAATTACATTCGGGCCACAGACTTTATGGTGGGGCCCCAGCTTGGGCGGGCCACTGATGTTCAGCGATAACGCCGCACCCGTAAACATGCTTCGCATCAATCGCGTCTCGCCGTTTAAACTTCCCAGCATTTTTGGTTGGCTAGGGCCGTGGCGCACGGAGTGGTTTCTTGGTCAACTCACGGGACATGATTTTGTGCTCCAAAGCAATACGGGCCTCGTGGGCCAGTTTGGCGAGTCTCTCAGTCGCCAACCCTTCATGGACGGAGCAAGGCTCAGTTTTAAGCCCTTGCCTGATTTTGAGCTCGGTCTTTCTCTCACGGCGGTCTTTGCCGGTGGTCCGACTCCTTTGACTACCCACACCTTTATAAGCACCTATTCCGTTGGAGTAGGCGGTGGTAACGAGACCGACCCTGGGCACCCAGGAGATCGCCACTCGGGAGTCGACTTCACACTACGAATTCCAGGCGTAAAAGACGGGTTGAGTCTTTACTCGGAGGCGTTTGTCATGGACGAGTATTCGCCCATCGCCTACTGGCGGAATGCGGCGACTTGGTCGGGGTTGTACCTCGCACAAGTTCCCAAACTTAATAAGTTGGATTTTCGAGTCGAGGCTGGCTATACGGATCTTCCCAGCGGCCTCGAGAATGGCACTCCCACCTCTCACTACTCTTCCGGGCTTTTCTATGCCTACGGTCGATACCCTGGCGGGTCCTACACAAATGACGGCAATCTGGTCGGAAATTGGATGGGCAGAGAGAGTCAGGGAGTTCAAGCATGGAGTAACTATAGATTTAGTCCACGGAGTTTTATTCAGGCTAGCTTCAGACATCAAAAGGTGAGTCACCAATTTATGCCTGGTGGGGGCACGCTCACAGATGCGGCGCTGAGTGCTAACGTATGGCTCCGCAACGACTTAAGCGTGTCCGGCTCCGTTCAGTACGAACGCTGGTTATATCCGATCATCGCGCCCGGAGCCCAGACCAACGTAACGACCTCTTTGCAGTTGGTTTTCTGGCCGGAGTCTTGGAAAAAGTAGATCGAGATTGACGAGTGATGGGGTGAAGCGATCTTTTGGTCATGGTAACGGATCAGTGCGAAAGAAAGGACGAAACTCAAGAGAAACGTGACGCAGACAGCCGCCAAGACGCAGATTGAAGCCGAAATGCAGCCGGTGGATGGGGAAGTTCAACTCCAAGAGATCTCCTCCGAAGAGGTGCGCGAACGGCAGGCAAAACTTCTTCGCTTGCTTTGGGATGCTCGGCGAGACCTTTTTCGCGCTGCTGCAATCGCTCTGGTCGCCTCCACTCTTATCGCGTTCTTGATTCCCAAATCCTACACCTCGACTGCTCAGCTCATGCCTCCTGACACGCAGTCTTCCTCAGGGCTAGCGATGATGGCAGCGATGGCCTCGAAAGTCGGCGGTGGACTTGGATCGGTGGCTGGCGATTTGCTCGGAATGAAAAGTTCCGGCGCTCTTTTTATCGGCGTGCTTAGAAGCCAGACCGCTCAGGACCGCCTGATTCAAGAATTCGGGCTACAAAAAGTTTACGGGAAAAGACTGATCACCGATGCGCGAACGAAGTTGGACGAGAATACATCGATTTCGGAAGACCGCAAGAGCGGCATAATCTCGATTACTGTCACTGACCACGACCCCAAGCGCGCTGCGGCGATCGCTAACGCCTATGTGAACGAACTGAACGCTCTGGTCGCCGAACTTTCGACTTCCGCCGCACACCGCGAGCGCGTGTTCCTCGAAGGACGCCTGAAAGTTGCAAAGAGTGATCTCGACGATGCATCCAGCCAGCTTGCTCAGTTTTCCAGCAAGAACAATACCTTGGATATCCAGACGGAAGGCAAAGCTATGCTGGACGCGGCGGGAACGCTTGCGGGCCAGATGATCGTCGCGCAGTCGGAGCTCGAAGGTCTCCGTCAGATCTATACCGACAATAATCCGCGTGTTCGCGCCTTGAACGCACGCGTCTCGGAACTTCGCAAACAGCTCGACAAGCTTGGCGGCACGCAGTCGAACGCCCCAACTGACAGCGCCACAAATCTTACGACTGCAAAAGGCGCCGATCCGCCGCAAACACAAGCTGCCGACGTAGTATCGTCGGGCAAAATCGGGGACATGCCCTTTCCTACCATCCGCAATCTGCCTTTGCTGGGCGCGAAATACGGAGACTATTACCGCCGCGCAAAGATTCAGGAAACTGTTTTCGAGATGCTCACCGAACAGTACGAGCTAGCCAAGGTGGAAGAGGCCAAAGAAACTCCCAGCGTGAAAGTATTGGATCCCGCGCAAGTTCCAGAGAAGAAATCGTTCCCACCTCGGCTGCTGATTATGTTTCTAGGAACATTTTTGATTTTTTCCATGTCCGTCGTGTGGGTGCTCGGCGCGGAGCAGTGGCGCGCTGCGGATCCGCACGACCCACGCAAGATACTTGCGACCGAAGTAGCCGCCACGTTGAAAGCGCGGGCGCACTGGTTTACGCGAAACGGCGCCGTGTCGAGCGCGGAGAAAGACAAATATAACGACAAGTTTGGCGAGAAGGATTTGAACCGACTCGACGACCTCCAGCCGCCCAACGGCGAGTCTGGAAAGCCGTAGAACTGGCTGTAAGGCAAAGAAATAAAAAGGGTTAGGTCACATATCGCCCTGTAAGTGACGGGGCGAAGCTGT